>CAJOLX010000023.1 GCA_905235625.1 uncultured Clostridia bacterium | reverse complement strand
GAGGCGGAATTCTGCCTTCTCGTCACGGTTTTTCTTTCTGTCGTTGCCGCTCTGCCGGTCGATATGGCGCGGGTCGCTGACGAAGCGGACTTGCTGCCCGACGTCGTTTTTGCTTTGGCAGCGGATGTGGTTGAGCTTGCCGCCGAAACGGTATAAGCGCTGTTTGCGAATGAAAAGCTAAAGGTATTTGAACCAACTCCGTCAAGGTCGAAAAACTGAACCTTACCGCCTTTTTCGGAGCCTATGCCGTCTTTGTAATTCACCTTTACTTCGCAATACATCTGATTGCCTGCGTCGCCGTAAAGCTTCATCGCAAGCCAAAGAGAGTAGGTTTCTTTATCGGTTTGCTCATAGGTCAAAACGGATTTGCCCTCGGGAATGTCCGATATTTTGACTTTAAACGGCTCGGCAGAGTCAAGATTCAACTCCAGCCCTATATTTCCCAAATCCGATTCTTCATCCGATTTCGGTGACCAGCTTGATTGAAACAGATAGTAAACGCAATTTGAGCTGTCATCCGTTACGCACTTAACGCTTGCGGTTTCCAAATCGTTGCCGTCATTTTTCTTCTTTTCTGTAATAAGGGTCTCATTTTTGCCGAGCAGCTGCCAATCCGAGACGTTGCCGTCAATTTTTATATTCACGTCTTTTGCCGCCGAGCAAAGGATGAAGCAGGCGGAAAAAATCAGCGGAACAAGGCAAATTGCCGCTTTTAAGCTGTGTTTTAGTAAAATGCAAATCACCCTTTATTTACGGTTTGCTTTCTTACGTCGCCGCAGCAGTTTTTATATTTTTTGCCGCTGCCGCAGGGGCAGGGCTCGTTGGGGCCTATCTTTCTGCCGGCGTTTCTCTTGGGCTGCTTTTTCTCGGAGCCGTCGGTTGAGCCGCTCGTTGACGTGATGGTAACGGTTTGCTTGCGCTTGGTGTCTTCGGGGCGTTTAACAACGGCGGTGAGGATAATTCTGGAGGTGTCCTCTCTGATTTCCTCATTCATGCTGTCAAACATATCGGAGCCTACCTCGCGGTAAGCAACGACGGGGTCGGTTTGGGCGTAAGCTCTCAGACCTATGCCTCTGCGAAGCTGGTCCATGGCGTCGATGTGGTCCATCCAGTGGCTGTCAACGCTGCTGAGAAGTATTCTCTTTTCGAGAGCGCGCATAATGGGCTCGCCGCTTTCGTCATTGCCGAGCTCTTTTTCCCTGGCTTCATAAAGAGTGTCCGCTCTGGTGAGCAGCAGCTCTCTCGCATCCTCTTTGTCAAAGCCGTCGGCAAAGTCGCTGTCCGACGCAAGATTGAAGCCCTTGAATTTATCTTTGAGCCCGTCAACGTTCCACTCTTCTTTGGGCAGCTGATCGGGGCAGAAGAAATCGACCGCCTCGTTTATCGTGCCCTCTATCATTCTCTTTATAATGGGCTTGAGGTCTTCGCCGTTAAGCACCTGGTCGCGCTGCTTGTAGATGAGCTCGCGCTGGCGGTTCATAACGTCGTCGTATTGAAGCACGTTCTTTCTTATTGAGAAGTTTTTGCCCTCTATGCGCTTTTGGGCGTTCTCAATGGTGTTGCTTATCATCTTGGCTTCAATGGGAATGTCTTCGGGAGTTTTGAGCGTGTTCATAATGCCGGTAATTCTTTCGCCGCCGAAAAGACGCATCAGGTCGTCGTCAAGCGAGAGGAAAAACCTGCTCTTGCCCGGGTCGCCCTGTCTGCCGGAACGGCCTCTGAGCTGGTTGTCGATACGCCTTGACTCGTGCCTTTCGGTGCCTATTATGAACAGTCCGCCCGCTTCTTTCACTCTTTCCGCTTCGGGCTTTATCTCTTCGTCATATTTTTTCTCGAGCTCCGAGAAGGTCTTTCTCGCTTCGAGTATGTCTTCGTTATCGGTTTCAGCAAAGCCCGTCGCCTCGGCAATAATTTCCTCGGCGTAGCCCATGCGGCGCATTTCGCTTGTGGCAAGATATTCGGAGTTGCCGCCGAGCTTAATATCGGTGCCGCGGCCCGCCATGTTGGTGGCGATGGTAACGGCGCCCTCTTTGCCCGCCTGAGCGATTATTTCCGCTTCCTTATCGTGATATTTGGCGTTTAACACCTCGTGCTTAACGCCTTTTTTCTTGAGCAGACGGGAAAGCGCTTCGCTCTTTTCGATCGAAACGGTGCCGACCAGAACGGGCTGACCCTTTTCGTGAGCCTCGAGGATAGTGTCAATAACGGCGTTGTATTTTGCCTGCTCGGTCTTGTAAACGACGTCGGGCATATCCTCTCTTATCATCGGCTTGTTGGGCGGTATAGCGATAACGTCAAGGCCGTAAATCTGGTTGAATTCGCCTTCTTCCGTCATGGCGGTACCCGTCATGCCGGAGAGCTTGTTATAAAGCCTGAAATAATTCTGGAACGTAATCGTTGCGAGAGTTTTGCTCTCGTGCTCAACGTTAACGCCCTCTTTTGCTTCTATTGCCTGGTGCAGGCCCTCGTTATAGCGCCTGCCGAGCATAATTCTGCCCGTAAATTCATCGACTATGAGCACCTGATTGTCTTTGACCACATAGTCAACGTCGCGCCTCATAACGCCCTGCGCTTTTATCGCCTGGTTAATATGGTGCTGAAGCTGCATATTTTCGGCGTCCATGAGGTTTTCAACGTTAAAGAACGCCTCGGCTTTTGCAACGCCCTTTGAAGTGAGGGTGGCGGTTCTCGCCTTTTCGTCCACAACGTAGTCCGCGTTTTCGTCCGCAACGTCTTCAACGTTGACCTTGCTTTCAACCTCTTTTATGCGCTGGCACCTCAAGGTGAGAGCGAAAGCGTTGGCGCGGTCGTAAAGGTCGGTGGATTTATCGCCTCTGCCGGAAATGATAAGGGGAGTTCTCGCTTCGTCTATGAGAATGGAGTCCACCTCGTCAACTATGGCGAAGCTGTGGCCTCTCTGAACCTTCTGCTCCTTATAGACAACCATGTTGTCTCTGAGGTAGTCGAAGCCCATCTCGTTATTCGTGCCGTAGGTGATGTCGGCGTTATACGCTTCCTGCCTCTCGGCGTTTTCTTTTTCGTGCACGATAAGGCCCACGGAAAGCCCCATGAAGCGGTAAACCTTGCCCATCCACTCGCTGTCACGGCGGGCAAGATAATCGTTGACCGTTACGATGTGCACTCCGTTGCCCGACAGAGCGTTAAGATAAGCCGGAAGGGTCGCAACGAGGGTTTTGCCTTCGCCCGTTTTCATCTCGGCAATTCTGCCCTGGTGCAGGATTATGCCGCCGAGTATCTGCACGGGGAAGTGCTTTAAGCCTATAACTCTCCACGAAGCCTCGCGGCAGGCGGCGAACGCCTCGGGCAGAATGTCGTCAAGAGTTTCGCCGTTTGCGAGCCTTTCTTTAAATTCGGGCGTTTTTGCCTGAAGCTCCTCGGCGCTGAGCGCCGCGTACTCATCCTCGAGCGAAAGCACCTTGTCGCACAGAGGTCTGATTCGCTTGATTTCTTTCTCGGAATAGTCTCCGAAAATCTTTTTCAGTAATCCCATACGTTTTCTCCTTGTAAAGGTCAGCTGAAGCTGTAAACGACCGAGCCGAAGCCGCTGCCGGTTTCATCCAGAGGTCTTGCGCTCATAACGGATGAATCGTTAAGCCACACAAATCCGCTTTCTTCGCAGAAAAGCAGGGGCTCGGAATAAGCGTCTGTTGAATTTGAATCCGCCGAGCAGTAAACGACGCGCTGAACGGGAGCGCCGTTCATATTCGTTTCGGCGTTAAATGCGATAACGGCTTTTTTGCCGTCGGGGCTTATGCTGAATATATCTGCGCCGGAATAATCGCCCTTGACGAAAGCGACGGTGTCGCCTGTGAGCAGGTTGTAGGCTTTTCCGGTGGATTTTTCAAAAAGATAATTGCCGCTTCTCAGGTAGTTTTCAAAATAATCGGATTCAAAAGACGTTTCCTTGACCGTCTTTTTGTCTTTGACCGTAAGGCACTTGAAGCCGGAGCCGTCTTTCTTGAGATAATGAGCGCCGCTGCCGTCAAGCACAAACCAGTCGCCGAGAATGTCGGAATAAACAACGCTCGGGCGGTAAGCGGAGGAATAAACCATTATGTCCGTTCTTTTGCCGAGCTCAGCGTCGGTGTAGTAGCGGGAAGACATAAAGTATTTTTCCTCGCCGATGTTGCCGATAAACTCATTCGTGAGCATATCCCAGCTCTGCTTGTAGGTGGCGTTGGAGTCAACGAGGCGGGTGTTTTGGCTCAGACTTATCGAAACCGACGAAGCGGACATATTATATTCAAAAATATCGTTGAAGGTTTTGCCGTCGCGGTAAAAATCCTCTTTTGTATAGTCCGCGAGCAGCAGATAACCCGAGCCGTATCCCTTGGGTTTCGGGCAGAGCTGAACGAAAGCGTAGTCGTAATATTTAACGGAGGAATTCGTTTCGCTCGTAAATAAGCCTATGCCGTAGTTCGCGCCGTCAACGGTCACGTATTTCATCTTAACGGGTATGCTCTGACCGGAGGCGTTTAAGTTGACCGAAAAGCTTTTCGTTTCATAAGAAGAGGGCAGAAAGCCCGCCTCGGTAAGCTGCCAGAACTCAACGTTGTTTTTGAGGTCGGCGGTGTAGTAGAGCCCGGTTACGGGCATGGGCATAAATATTTTTCCGCTGTCGCTTGCGGGCGAAACCCGTGCGGTATATGCCGAGGCTTCGTAAGAATAAACGTTGCTTTCGCTTTCTTCCGGTTCGGAAGCTTCTCTGCCCGTTATGACAAAAGCCACCGCGCTCAGCGCGCAGAGAATGGCAAGTATTACCGCAAGCATTTTCAGTGATTTCATAAGCAGCGCTCCTTTAAATGTCAATATCAAGCTCAACGGGGCAATGGTCAGAGCCGAAAATTTCGCTGTGGATAACGGAATTTTTCATCTTATCTTTGATTTTGTCGGACACGATGAAATAATCAATTCTCCAGCCTGCGTTCCTCGCCCTCGAAGAGAAGCGGTAGCTCCACCAGGAGTAAGCTTCCTCGAGCTCGGGGTAAAAATATCTGAACGAATCTGTAAATCCTCTTTCGAGCATTGCGCCGAATTTGGCTCTTTCCTCGTCGGTGAAACCGGGATTTTTGTGATTTGAAGCGGGATTTTTAAGGTCAATGTCTTCGTGAGCAACGTTAAGGTCGCCGCAGAAAATCACCGGCTTTTGCTCGTTTAAGCGCGAAACGTAATCGGCAAAATCATCTTCCCATTTCATTCTGTAATCGAGCCTTACGAGCCCGTCGCGGGAATTGGGTGTGTAAACGGTGACAAAAAAGAACGAGGGGAACTCCGCCGTTATCACCCTTCCTTCGGTGTCGTGCTCCGGAATGCCGATGCCGTAGCTGACGCTCAGCGGCTCTTCTTTAGCAAACAGAGCGGTGCCCGAATAGCCCTTTTTCTCGGCGCAGCTCCAATATTGATGATATCCGGGCAAATCGAGCTCGACCTGGCCCGGCTGCACCTTGGTTTCCTGCAGGCAAAAAATATCGGCGCCAAGAGCTTTGAAAGATTCAATGAAATCTTTGCCGAGGCACGCTCTAATGCCGTTAACGTTCCAAGAAACGAATTTTTTCATAAAACCCTCCGTCGGCGGACAAAGCCGCGCACAAACATACTGGGGTATTATAGCATATCTGACGAAATATGTCATTATATTTTATAAAATATGTGTGAATTTTTTTTGACTTCTTGACAAAGAAGCCGATATGTTGTATCCTTTTTTTGTAAAGTTGGTCTGCTGATCGCGGGCCCGATACAAAAACCTTTAACAGGGAGGAAACACAATGAAAAAACTGTTGGCAATTTTGCTTGCTCTTTCCATGCTCGTAGTTTTTGCGGCCTGCGGATCAAAAACCGAAGACGAATCCACTGAGCCCGCCGAGAGCGAGTCCGTATCCGAAGAAGTAAGCGAAGACGCAAGCGAAGCTGAAACCGAAGACGCAACCGAAGCTGCATCAGAAGAAGCAAGCGAGGCTGTTTCCGAAGAAGCGAGCGAAACTACTTCCGAAGACGCAAGCGAAGCTGCTTCCGAAGACGCTTCCGAAACCGAGAGCACTACCGAAGAGAACAAGATTCCCCAGACCACTGAGGAAATAGTTGCCTACTACAATGCGGCAAGAAAGGCTACCAAGCCCGCTCCCAAAGGCAAGCAGACCATGGCTCTTAACGGCAGCATCACCGGTGACGGCGCTATCGGCACCATCGCTCCCATTATCACGAAAGCTGCTGATTCCGCTCTTTCCAAGAACTCAAAAGAGACCGACACCATCCCCGCATGGGATCATCCCGACATCAAGGTAAGCGACGTTAAGAGCGCTACCGCTAAAGATGACGGCAAAGGCAACGTTGTAGTTACCATTTACTTCAAGGAGCAGACCGACGGCTCAAACGGCGACTCCAAGAACGGCGGCCCCGTAGCCCGCGGCGTCGGCACCCTCGGCAGCATCGATATCGCTCTTGAGGAGATGGGCGCAACCCTCACCGAAGGCAGAGATACCGTTAAGCTCACCTACACGGATGCTTATGCAAAGAACGTTGTTATCAACCAGAAGACCGGCAAGATCACCGGCGGCGAGTGGCATTATCTTGTAAAGGTTTACGTAGGCAATGCAAAAGCTAAGCTCGGCATCAGCCTTAACCTCATCAACATCAATGCGCAGGTTGACTACAAAGTAGTTATCCCCGGCTAATAGCGACTCTTTTTGGACTTCCGCATTAAGCGAAGAGTGCCTCTGATTGGGGCTTCCGTCTTAAGCGAAGAACAAAACGAAAATTTTGTTTAGATAAGTAAGCAGGGTGCGAACAATAAAGCTCGCACCCTGTATTATTATGCTCCGAAATATATAACTCGTACATTTGTATTTTCGTTTTTCGACATTTTTCAGCCGAGACAGCATAACTCAAACCCGCACATTTATGTGTGCTTGCAGTTTTTGTCAGGCAGATTCGGCCTCAGACGCGGCAAAAAGCGCAGGAATACTTTGTGTATTCCGAGTTTTTTTAACAAAGTATGAGGTCAAATATGTCAACAAAAACCGGGTTGTGAGTTGTGCTGTCTCGGCAAGCCTTGCCGTGCAACAGCACTGTCTACGGACGGAGAAAACGCCGTCTTCATCTTAATACGAAAGCCCTTGCAGGTGCTGTCTCGGCAGGCCTTGCCGTATCGGCGATACTGTCTGCGAGCGGAAACGGGGTCCCCGAAAAGTTGAAAACTTTTTGGGGAGAGGAGGAGCAGCGGAGCGAGTGAGTTTTCGCGCGGACAAGCTTTTGATAGGCGCGGAAACGAACGATACGCAGCTTGCGACGACGAATGCCCGACCTCGCAATTGCTGACAAGAAGAGAAGAAACAACCTATTTTTACACTCTGAGCTTATATTTTATTGAAATCCTCGTTCCCGTGTGTTATAAATTGATATGTAGACAGTCAGTAAGTGAAGGAGAGGAATTTTATGAAGGTTCTCATGATAAACGGCTCGCCGAGGAAGGACGGAAACACCGCTCTCGCTCTTGCCGAAATGGAAAAAGTGTTTTTGTCAAACGGCGTTGAAACCGAGATTTATCAGGTGGGCGCGCTCAATATAAAGGGCTGCCTTGCGTGCGGTTACTGCTCAAAAAACGGCAGGTGCGTAACGAATGACGCGGTCAATGAGCTTGCCGAAAAATTTGAAAAAGCGGACGGTCTCGTCGTCGCTTCTCCCGTTTATTACGCCTCCGCCAACGGCACGTTGATTTCCTGCCTTGACAGGCTGTTTTTCAGCGCGGGATTTGATAAGAGGATGAAGGTCGGCGCTTCGGTCGTTTGCGCGCGGCGCGGCGGCTGCTCAGCTTCATTTGATGAATTAAACAAGTATTTTTCAATTTCCGGCATGCCGATAGCCTCTTCTCAGTATTGGAACAGCATTCACGGCGGCGCAAAGGGCGAGGCGGAAAAGGACGAAGAGGGTATTCAGACCATGAGAGTGCTTGCCGAAAATATGACTTTCTTAATGAGAAGCATAGCGCTCGGCAAAGAAAAATACGGTCTGCCCGAAAAGGAAAATCACATCTATACTAATTTCATAAGGTGAGATATGACTGCTTCAAACAAAAAAGCCTTTAAAGAAGGCCTCAGAGACGGTATTCCGATAGGGCTCGGCTATCTTGCCGTTTCGTTTTCGCTCGGCATAACCGCAAGGGCGAGCGGGCTTAACTGGATTCAGGCTTTTCTCGCAAGCGCCACCTCTTACGCTTCGGCGGGCGAATACGCAGGCTTCATTGTGATAGGCGAAGCGGGCACTTACATTGAAATGGCGACAATGATTTTGGTGGCTAACTGCAGATATTTGCTCATGAGCACCGCTCTGAGCCAAAAGCTCAGCCGCGATATGCCTTTTTATCACAGATTTCTTATCGCAACGCACGTGACGGACGAGCTCTTCGGCATAAATATAGCAAGGCCCGGCAAGCTTGAGCCCGCATACGATTACGCCGCTTTTCTCGCCTGCGGGCCCGCGTGGGCAATAGGCACTGCGATAGGCGTAGTCGTCGGCAACGCCCTGCCATACAACATTGTGAGCGCTCTGAGCGTAGCTCTTTACGGCATGTTCATTGCGATTATCATTCCTCCGTGCAAAAAGAACAAGGTAATTGCCGGAATAGTCGCGGTATCGTTCGCTTTGAGCTATGCTTTTGAAAAAATACCGCTTTTCTCTTCCATTTCGTCCGGCACTAAAATAATCATACTCACCGTTCTCATTTCCGCTTTGGCGGCGGCTTTCTTCCCCGTTAAGGACGAAGAGCCGGCGGAGCAAAAGGAGGACGGCAATGGGTAACGTATACGTTTATATTCTCGTTATGGGGGCGGTGACTTACCTTATCAGGATGCTCCCTCTGACCCTCATTCAAAGAGAAACAAAAAATAAATTTTTCAAATCGTTTTTGACTTACGTGCCTTACGCCACGCTTGCCTTAATGACCTTTCCCGCAATAGTGGAAGCCACTCAAAGCGAAATTTCGGGTATCGCGGCGCTCGTAACGGGCGTTGTGCTCGCCTTCATAGGCGCAAATTTAGTGCAGGTTGCGGGCGCCTGCTGCGTTGTAGTTTTTATTTCGGAGCTCATAATTTCTCACATCTGAGAAGGAGAAAATTTTATGGACGATATTTTTGAAACGAAAATACCGCTGAAATTCAGAAACGGCGAATTCAGAATTCTCTGCGTTTCCGATATTCACGGCGGAGTGGGTTATGACGAAAAAAACACGGTCAAAGACCTCGAAGCGCTGCTCGACTGCTGCTCGCCCGACCTTGTGCTTTTGCTCGGCGACACTGCGGGGCCCGGCTATATTCACGTTGAAAATACCGCCCAGCTCAAAAATATGCTCGACGGCTTGTCTTCGCCTATGGAAAAAAGAGGAATTCCGTGGGCTCACGTTTTCGGCAATCACGACAATAATTTCGGGGTTGACAACCGTGACGCTGAGCCCGTGTATGAAAGCTACGCCCACTGCGTTTCAAAGAGCGGCGACGAGAGCCTGCCCGGCTGCGGAAACTATGCGCTTCCCGTTTATTCGGGCGACGGAAAGGATATAATATACGCCGTTTACGCTCTCGATTCTCACAGAGGCGACGACGTTTTCAAGGCCCGCTACGGCTTGCCCGAAGATAAAAAAATCGTGCTGCCGAACAGGGGAGGAATAGACAGCTCCGAAAGAGGAGTGGATTTCGCCCAGGTCGAGTATTATTCAAAGCTTTCCGACGCTTTTCGCAAAAAGCAGGGCAAAACGGTGCCGGCGATGATGGTTATGCACGTGCCGGTGCAGGAATTTGCCTTTGCAGGCGAAAATCCCGATGAATGCGGTTTAACGGGGGATAAAGGCGAAGAGATAAGCTGCCAGTGTCTCAATTCCGGCATTTTCAGAGCCTGCGTCGAAAAGGGCGACGTTAAAATGATGTGCTTCGGTCACGACCATGAAAACAACTGCCTTGCCGAATATTGCGGCATAGTTATGGCTTATGACGGCTATCTGAGCTGCCACGCGAGTCACAACGAGCTGACAAAAGGCGGAAGGCTGACGGTAATAAATGAAAGCGACCCCGAAAAATTCACAACGGAATTTATAAGGGTGCGCGATATCCGGTAATAAAAACAAAAAATACAAAAGCAGGGTACGAGCTTTAATGCCTGTACCCTGCTTAACTGTTTTATGAGATTTTCGCTTTATTCACGGCTCGCGGCAAAGCTTTACTTTAAATTCAAAGTAAGCGCGTCGTCGTCGCCCGTGCGGTTGTTATAGAGAAAATCGCGCGACATTTCTTCGAGCGAAGAGCCCGGAGGAATGATGGATTTAAGCTTGTCGATTTTAAACTTATCCACGATGCGGTCAACTCTTGCCGCCGCGCCCGTCATGATAACGTATTCGTCCGTGTCGGGCGTATAAGGAGCGTTGCCTGTGTAAATGCAGCGCAGAATTTCGTAAACTGCGTTAATAGCGCTCTTGTTTTTGAGCTCCTTGCGTTTTTCGCCGCTGAACTGCTTGCTCGTTTTGCCGAACTTCATAATCGTGCTCAGCTTCAGCTTTTCCGCTTTGCGGCAAACAAGCCGAACTGCTCCGCGGTGCTTTGCGAGCTTGTCCGCGGGCAGCAGACCGTCCGCGAGAGCGAGAAAATCGTCATAGTTTTCATTCGCGAGAGGAATGAGCTTTTCGACTATTCCCGGGAAATTCAGATGATAAAGGTAAGAATAGGTCGATTCATCGCCCTTATCGGCAATGTCGATTTCGCCCATGCCGACGCTCGTTATATCGCACTTGCCGCTGTCGGCGTCAACGCTGACTTTGCGCATTTTGCCGGCGGCGTTTACAAGCGCCATTGTAGACACGTCATAGAAATATCTGCCGTTATCGTCCGTATATTTGCGAATATTCTGAATGTGCGTGTGGCCGGTGAAAATGACTCTCACGTCCTTTTCGCACATGAGCTGCCACAGCTCCTTGTAGCCGCCGTACATTTCAAACTCGACCATGTGAGCGAAAGCGTCAAACGGAGAAATGACCGGGTGATGCACGGCGAGCAGCACGAGCTCGCCCCTGCTTTTTGCTGAGTCTATTTCGCCCGTGAGCCATTTAACGCCGTCTTCAAACAGGCCGCAATGGCTTCTGCCGTTGCCGTTGTCGTTTATCATGATGAGGGTGACGCCGTCGCCGAGGCTCACGGAATAAGAGCCGCTCTCCTCGTGAACGCTTATCGCCTGCTTCGGGCCGTAATCATAATAAAAATCAAACAGGTCCTTTTTTCTCATTGACGGAATGGGCTCGGTGCCCGTTTCCGTGTATCGGCAGGAGGTGAAAAAGTTTTCGTCGTCGCCGTTTCCGCAATAATCGTGAGTGGCGGTGGTGACGTAAACCTTTTTGCCCGCCGCGGTAAGCTTTTCAAGCCTCTCTCTGAATTCGTAATGAGACTGCATATCGCCGTTGTTTACGTTGTCGCCCGTAAAAATCACGGTGTCAACGGCGCTGTCGGCGATCACCTTTTCGATAAACGCGTCAAGTATCTCGGGCGAGAGCTTGAGAGCTATCTGGTCGGAGCGCTCTCTGCTTGTGAAGGGCTTGCCCTCAACCCAGTTTTCTTTTGAAACGTAGTGGGAGTCGGTTATAAGATAAAACGAAGATGTTCTGCTCATACAAAGCTCCCCTTATTGAGCCGTAAACGGCATTTTAACGGTTTGTGAATGCAGATGATAAGCGCTTTCCGCCGTAACGGTCAAAACGTAGGATTTGCCGCTCTCGAGTGTGTCCGTGCCTATGCGGAAGTCCGCCGTATCATCGTCGTCAAATACGAAATAGTCGTCAACGTAAGTGTCGGAATGCACCTTTTTGCCGTTTTCGTCTCTGATGACTATCTTGTAGTCATGAACGATATATCCGTCGGCGGGCTTTGCCTCGTCAAAGGAAATCACCCATTCTCCGCCTTCGTTCTTATAAGCGGTTGCCGATGCGTCCGGGTCGAAAACGGGAGCCGCGTCATGCGCCTTCAAGTTTTTGTAAGTGTAGGCGTAGGATGAAGAATCGTTCACGTCGTCAATGTAGTAATCGCAGAAAAACGTGTTTGAAAGCAGGTCGTATCCGCGAATTCTCACGCTGCCGTCGCTGTCCGCTTCCGTTATGCAAATCTGGCCGGCAGGGCTGTAGCCGTCGGGATGCTGGCCGGGAAGGTAGTTTTTGTCAAGCTCAAAGGTCGCCATCGCGCCGCAGCCGACAGTTGTGTAAGTCGTTTGCAGAATGCTTCTCGGGTCGTTCATCGGGAAATGGGAGTGGCCCGAAAAATCCACTATGCCGGGGTGCCTGCTGAAAACGACGTTGAGCTGAGGGTCGCCCCAAACGGTGCTGCCGTAAACGGTGCCCCAGGCGTGAGGATGCTGAAAGACGAATACGGGCTTGCTGCCGGATTTCGCCTGCGCGTCGCCTATGGCTCTGTCAAGCCACTTGAGGCTCGATGCGGTGAATGTCCATTCGGTAGCGGAACGCTCGCCCGAAAAAGCTATGCAGGAGAAGCCGTTTACTTCCGTAACGGTGTTGGGGTCATATCCGAATTGTCTTAAGAAATATTCGCGGTATTCGTCCTGCTTAAACTCGTGATTGCCGTGAATGTTTATGCAAACGGTTTCTTCACGAACGTGCTCGTTCAGCGTTTTCACGAAATTTTCGTAGTCGTTTTCGCCGCCGATGCTCGAGAAATCGCCGAGGCCGAAGAACGCGTCCACTCCGGCATAAACGGGGTCGTCATCAAACATCTCGTAAGCGGTGTCAATCGCCTGCGCCACACGGTCATTCTGATTGTGCGTGTCGGTGAATATGACCATACGCACCTCGGGCACGAAATCTTCGGCAACCTCGGGGAAGCTTTCGGTTACAGTGCCTCTGCTTATCAGCACAAGCTGCATGGGCAGCACCACGAGCAAAACGGAAAGTCCGCCCGCTACTATGCCCACTATCCAGTTTTTGATTTCAACAAAATTCATATCAAACCCACCGTTTTGTGATTAAGCTTCTTCCGATACCGATTCGAGGTAATCGGAAACCATCTTGCTTCTGCGCTCGGAAAGCTCATAATACATCTGAGCTCTCTTCTTTTTGGTAAGGGGCCAGAGCATCTTAGGCACAATGCCGAGAGCGCTGGTAACGAGGGGAACGACCGTGCTCAGATAGAAGAGCCACTTCTTCGTTCTCGGGTCCTGAGTGCCTATGGTGAGGCCCTGAACGTAGCCGACCTGCTTCATAACGAAGTTGTTTATGGAGCCCATGAACACGCCCTGCAGCTTTATGACAAGGCCCTTCGCAACGCCTGTCGTCGCCTCCATACGGTAGCCGTTTTTCCATTCGCAATAGTCCATAGCTTCGTTCCAAAGGTCCGCGTTTATAACCTTGTTTACGCCGAAAAGAAGCTTTGAGAAGAATTCCGAGAAGCCGTATGCAGTAAGCATCGGTTTCAGCTTTAAGTAGTTGTTGTTTGTAATGCCGACAAGGAAGAAGCCGAGGCTCACCATGTCGCCGTACATATCCGAGCCGACCCACAGGAATTTTGACGAGAATCGTTTGCGCAGCGGGGAAACGAAAGCGTAGCTGATGCTGCCCACGGGGCCCGAAATGCCGCTCACAAGAGCTTTGAGGGTGTTTATCATTGAATTTGCGCCGAATACGTCTATCCAGTAGTTATCCTGGCTGGTGCCTACGCCGAAGCCCTGCAGGAATTCGGACAGACACATAAGCAGCACAGGATAGTTTGTAAATATGGCTTTAAAGCCGTCGCGTATATTCGGCTTTTCAATAGATTGCGGCACTCTTTCTTTTGAAACAATGAAGAACCAGAAGGTGAATGCCGACGAAATGAGAGCGCACGTTACGCCCATGCCCATAAATATGCTGCGCATGGATATTTTCCATCTGCCGGTGGAAACCATGTCATACATAAAGCCGAAAACATATCTGGGCATATCCTCGCCCATGTAGCCGGTAATCAGCTCGGCGAGCGTGATAAGGCGCACACGTTCGTTGGGGTTCGGCGTTATGGTGCTCATGTAGCCGCTCTTGGCAACTCCGGTGAAGGTGTTGGCAGTTTCGGTGAACACACTGAAAACGTAGTAGAATATCAGCTTCGGTATATACGTTGCCGAGGTGCCGGGGAAGAAATAAGGAATGAACCAGAAAAGCAGGCCTATTATGGTCATGGGAATCTGGAACATAATAAGGTACGGGCGGAATTTGCCGAGCCTTGTGCGCGTGTTGTCAACGATTGCCGAAATGAACATGTCGTTGATTACGTCCCACGCGCCGGTGAAAAGATTGACTATGGCGGCAATGCCGAAGTCAATCTTAACAACGTCCCAAACATATCTCTGGGAATAGCCGTTTATGTTAAAGGAATTTGACCAGTCGTTGAAAAGGTAGGCTATCGTTTCTTTGGTGCCTATGTAGTTAAACGAGCGGTAAATGTTGACGCTCACATTGTCTTTAGCCTGCTCCTCAACAGCGGGAACCTGCTGCTCGGAAACGTTAACGGGCTCAGACATTTGAAGCCACCTCCAATTCTGTAATGTAAACGGTGAGCTTATCGGAATAAGTGTGACCCTCGTATTTGAGCGTCATGGTTATAACGACGGGCTCATCGCAGTTTTCCTCAACGGTCATAACGCCGTCTTCGTCAATCGAAACAACGCCGTCTTTTGACACGTCAAAGGTGAGCTCGTAATCCTCCTTGGAAGCTTCGCTGTCTACCTTTATATCCGCAGGCAGAGCTTTCATATCGTTTTTCTGCACCGCGATCGCGCGGGTGGTAAAGCGCGCGCCGAATTCGGTGAAGCTGATTTTTTGAGTTGCCGTGAAGGGCAGCGAAATTTCGGCGGAGCCGTTATCGGACGCCGAAGAAGCGAAATCTCCGGCGGGAGTTACGCTAAGCTTAACGTCATATCCGCGGGTAATCTCCGCGCTGAGCGCACAGTTTGAAATCCTGTCTATTTTGAATTTCATCTCGTATCTCACGGGAGTGAACTCGGCGGAATCAACGGTGAAAGCGGATGAAATTTTCTCAACCGTTTTGCCGTAAACTTCTTCATCGGTAATGCCCGAAACGTCAAGAGCCGAGGGATCGAGCGTGAATGAAACGTAGTAGAAGTCTTCGTCGTCATTCTTTAAGCCCTGCTCGGCGGTAAATTCCGCAACAAAAGCGGGGTCAACGTTTATCTCGGGCAGATTTTTGCTTTCAACAACTCTTTCGGACTCTGCCGAAGGATAGAATGAAGCTATCTCTCCCGCGGCGTTATCCTTTGCGAAAGCGAAAATGTTTTGATCAGCCTCGGAGAAAGAGGTTGAAAATTCGCCGTCAAGGTTTATTTCCGTGTGCCACGACGCCTCAACGTTATCGGCTGTGACCGTTGACTCATAAACTTCGCTCACATAGCCGCAAAGAGCGGCAATTTCCGAAGGAAGCTGAGCGGCGGAAGCAACGGGCTCCTGCTCGGGTATTTCAAATACGGGCTTGTTGAATTCTCTTTTGGCGTATACGGCTACCGTGCCGAAGCAGGCGCCGACCAAAACGACAATAAGAAGCACGATTAACGTTGCTCGTTTTCTTTTGCTCATAGCTCTTTGCCCTCCTCTTCAGCCTTAAGCGCTTCTTCAAGGGCTTTGAGCCTTTCTTCGCGCTCCTCTTCGCTTTCAAATATCGGCAGAGGCAGAGAGTCGAGGTCGAGCTCTCCCTTGCGGTGTTGCTTAAGCATTTCCTTGCGCTTTTCATCGTTTTCTCTGTACTGAGGCTCTATGCCTTTTTTAAGCAGAGCATTGTTGAGGATTGAAACCGCAAGGAACATAAACATGCAAACCAGCCCGCCGAAAAACGCTTTGTAGCGGCAAACGCCGCTGTTTGCGGTAACGCTCGCCAAAACGAAAGAAGCAATCTGAGCGGCGGCGCTCACTGCGGCGCCCGCAATGGCAAAGCCTCTCATCGCTTTTGCCGATTTGGTGAGCTTCAAAAAGCCGAGAATGAATATTGCGAGAATTATGAGGGCAATTATTGTGTCTGTAACAAAAAACGCTGCCGTCACAATGCCCGAAACAGTGGGCGCTTTAAAGAATTCGCTGCCGAGAAAATCGAAAAGTCTCGCAAAAACGCCGTTTGAGAATGACTGAATGATTCCGATAAGACCTACCGAAAAAGTTCTGTCAAGGAACGGAACGGAATAATGCACGGAGCCGAACGGAACCATCAGAGCGCACACTGCCGCCACAACGGCAATCATGCGGAAAATCTGAAGCTTTCCGCCTATGAATTCCGCTTTGATGCGCGCTATTACCATGCGCGCGGAAGCGGATTCAAGCTCCGTCCTTTTGGCGTCTCGCATAAGTCCTTCATTCTGAGTGTAGTACATTATGTTCACGCCGCAATGCTTGCAGTTCGGCCTGAGATCGAAGGTGCCGATCTCGCCGCCGCATTTGGGACATTTCATAAAAGAGCTCCCCTCCGAAAGTAATTTGATTTATATTGACAAACCGGGCTGCCGGTCAGAAAGCAAGAAAATCAAAGGGCCCGACGATGAGATTTACCATTCTCACAAACGTATAAAGGAAATTTTTCCAAAGAAGGTAGGCGGTATCGGCGGGATTTTCGGCAACGGTCTTTTCACGGGATTCTCCGAAAAGGCCTTCGGGCACTTCCGAAATAAAGTGCTCGGGTTTCTCGATGCCGAGGGCGTAAAGCGCTATCGCCGATACGTCGCGGTTGTGAACCTCTTCGCCGAGGGTAGTTTTATTCACGGAGTGACCCGCAACGGCAAGCAAAGCCGCATGCTCTTCGGGGGAATCTCCGCCGTGGCCGCCTTCCGATTCGCCGTGGTCGGCTACCACTATGAAGAGGCTGTTTTCCATAAGGCCTCTTTTCTCAACCGCGTCGTAAATGCGGCCGAGACGTTCGTCGGCGGTTCTTGCCGCGTCATAATATTCGTCGCTGAAGCCGCCGTAAGTGTGAGCGGCGTGGTCAACGTCGTCAAGCTGCACAAACATGAGCTTCGGCACTTTAACAGACTGAATCTGCTCTACGACCGCGTCAACAACGAGAGGGTCGGTAAGGCGGTTCACTTTTTTAACGCCTATATCCTTCTCGATTATGCCGTGATTGATGTTGATCCAGTGGTTGACCGAAACGAGCTTTGCCTTGGGGTCCGCCTGACGCACGTAATAGAATATGGTGTTATTGTCGGATTTCGAGGTTCTCGCGGGATATTTTATATCCGTGCTGTCGTTGGTCATGCCGTGAGTTTCGCAGGCAACGCCGGTGAGAATTGCTCCCCAGTTTTGCGCGCTTATCGTTCTGTTTTCGGTTTGAGCGTCATAACGGTAGGCGTTGTCGGCAAAAATACGGTCGAAATTCGGCGACTCAACCATTGAGAACGCGGCGCCGCAGCCGTCAATGCCTATGATGAACACGTGCTCATAAGCGCCGAAGCTGTCATAGCCTTCCGCGTTTGCCGCAAATGCCGCCGTCAGGCAGGAAAATGCGAGAACGAGAGCGATGACAAGGGAAATTGCCTTTTTCATTTGGTAAAATACCTCCTCGTAACTTATCAAACAGTTTCAATTTTTAATTCGTTGGTCATATATTTGAAAGTGACTCTGATTATGCAGTTGTCTTTCGGCACGGTAAGCTTGCTTTTGCCGCCGCTGCCGGAATAGGGGAAACCTCTGTCGGAGCTCACGCACGCCGAGAGAGTGCCCCAGGTAGATATGCCGAAATCGTATTCGCCAGCGTAAGGCATTATGAACGACAGCGTGTAAACGCCTTTGCCGAGGTGATACATTCTCGTTATTTCGCTGTTGGAATCGTTCGCCGTCGCGCCCACGTAAGGCTGGAAGCTGCCGTAAAGCACCACCTTTTCGGGGCAGCGCACTCCCGTTTCGGGGTCGTCAAGGTCTCTTACGCCGTAATCGAGCATGGACGGGTTTGCGTATCGGCGATATTTTTCGTAGCCTTCGGTAAGAAGCTTTGCCGCCTCGTCCTCCTGTGAGAAGCCGTGCGGGCAGTTTTCGCTGCGGTTGTTGAGTTTATAATGGTCGCTTGCTCCGTCGCCTCCCGCTCCGAGCCCTCTCATGAGAGGAAAAGCAAAGTAGCCGTCCGGATTGTTGATTGCGGTCCATTTAAACGAATATTCGAGGAATTTGTTTCTTGACTCCTCGTCCTGAGAGGCGAACCATGAAATCTGGTCGCCGCCCCACCACTGCTCCCAGGCGAGCTGCTCATAGGGCAGGGTTTCTCTCGCGCGCACGTCTCTGCCGCCCCAGTTATCGTATTCGTAAAGGAAGGGCAGCGATTCCTCGTAAACGCCTTCGGGGGATATTCCTCCGCCTGACCTTCCCTCTCTTACGAGCACGAGCTTTTCGCCCTTGCGGTCAAGCACGGGAAATCTCGTGAAGGGCATGGCGTTATAGTCGAGCAGGCTTTCGCCGTTAACCACCATAGAATGAGAATGGGCGTCAAAAATGACCTTATGACGGCGGGCGTGTACCCTGCCGTATTCTCTGATCATTTTCAGCACCCTGCCTATCCCTTTATAACCTCTGTCATGACCGGTATAAGGATGTATCTGCCCCATGTGAAACGCCTCGTATCCGCAGTCGATATAGCGGGCGGCGCGGTAATAAAACCACATCTGCGTTTCAAGCTTTGAAATATCGGGCATATTGCTCCAGGCGCCCGAGCCTTCGGGGAAAAGGCAGGCGTCGTAGTTAAACTGTCTGTTTTCGTAAGGCAAGCCGAAAGCGTCAAAAACGAAACGGGGCACTGCCACCGCCTCAAGGTCTTCGCGGTAAATGACCTCGAAAATGCAGGCCTGAAGAATTATTTCGGGGTCCGCTTCATGAATTTTATCGGCGCTTTCCTTCGCCTTTTTAAAATGCTCCTCATCGGGCAAAACGCCCTTCCAGATGCCGGAGGCTCTGCCGAGGAATTTGATACCCGTTTTGAGAATGACGCGGATGTCATCGTCAAGAGTGTCGCTGAAAGAAATCCACTGCGCGCTTGCCGCATGCGCAAGGTAATATTCAAGCACTTCTCTGGGCATACTGCCGTCGAAATACCCTTTGCTCAATCAAACACCGCCTTCAGTTATTGTTGTAATTCTGCAGGAACTGCCTCGTTCTTTCGCTCTGAGTGTTGCCGAAAACGTCTTCGGGCCTGCCCTGCTCAACGATGACGCCTTTATCCATAAACACGACCCTGTCGGAAACAGCCCTCGCGAAAGACATTTCGTGAGTGACTATGACCATGGTCATTTTTTCTTCGACAAGCTGTTTTATGACCTTCAGCACTTCGCCCGTAAGCTCCGGGTCGAGCGCCGACGTGGGCTCGTCAAAAAACAGTATCTCGGGCTTCATCGCGAGAGCCCTGACTATTGACGCTCTTTGCTGCTGCCCGCCCGAAAGCTGGCAGGGGTAAAAATCCCACTTGTCGCCGAGCCCCATTTTATTGAGCAGCTCCATGCATTCCTCACGCACCTCGTTTTTATCGCGCTTCAAAACCGAAACGGGAGCGTCCATCACGTTTTTAAGCACCGTGTAGTGAGGGAAAAGATTGAAATTCTGAAACACAAGACCGAAATCCTTGCGGAAGGGCTTTAAATTTTTGGCGTAAACCGCCTTGCCGTTTTCGCCCGTGCGGGCGGCGTATTCGCCCATGTAGGAAATCGAGCCGCTGTCAAGCGTTTCAAGAAAAGTTGCAATTCTGAGCAGCGTTGATTTGCCCGAGCCCGAAGGCCCGATGATGGAAACTACCTCGCCCTTGTCAACGCTTATAGAAATATCCTTGAGCACGTGATTGCTGCCGAAGGATTTGCTGATATTCTGCATTTCCAATACGTTCATTTTAGCACACCTCATTTATAATAATCAAGGGCTTTTTCGAGCCTTTTCATAACGAAGGCGACCAGGTAGTTAAACACGTAGTAAAACACTGCTGCCGCCACGAAGGTGAGCATTCCCGGCGAATTGGGAGAAACCGCGATCTGCTTTGCCTTGGTAAACATTTCCACAACGCCGAGGGTGGACGAAAGGGAGGTGTCCTTAACGAGCGTGATAACTTCGTTCGTTGTAGGCGGAAGCACTCTCTTTATCATTTGCGGAAGTATTATTTTGAAGAAGGTTTTGGGCTTGCTGTAGCCGAGCACTTCGGCAGCTTCATACTGCCCAACGGGTATTGACTCTATGCCGCCTCTGTAAATTTCCGCAAAATAAGCTGCATAGTTTATGATAAACGCCGTTATGGTGGCTATCATGCGCCAGTTTGCGGGGGTTTTGATGCCGAGCACAAGGCCGGGCACAAAATAAACGACCATGAGCTGGAGCATAAGGGGAGTGCCTCTCATAACGGAAATGTAAAACTCCGTTAACTTGCGAATAATCCAAAATCTGCTTTTTTTGAGAAAATAAACAACGAGACCGAGCGGCAAAGAACCGATCAGCGTTAAGAAGAAAACTATAAGGGTATTTATGAAAGCGTAGGCAAGCTGACCCAGCATAACGCCGACACTCATTTGCAATCCACCTCCGGGGAAAAATAAAGGGCGGTAAGAATTAAATCTTCCCGCCCCTGAAACGATACAAAATTATTTCGTGAGAATGAGGCTGTCTATGACAAGTCCCTTGTCAACGTATTTCTGAGCAATCTCAAGCATCGTGCCGTCTTCCGCTATCTCGTGAAGCTTCTCGTTAACGGCGTCGCGGGTCTCGGTGTCGCCGAGAAGGAAGCCTATGGCGTACTGCTCGGTGGAAACGGGCTCTTCGAGAATGATGAATTCGCCGTTTGAATTGCCGACGTTGAAGTTTGCTACGCCGAGGTCAGCCGCAACCGCGTCAACGGTGCCCTGCTTGAGCTCAAGGAAACCGGAGTTGTAGTCGTTAAGCTCAACGACCTCTTTGAGCGAGCTCTTGAGCTCTTCATTATCGTTGAGAGCGTCAACAGCCGAAGAAGCCTTCTGAGCCATTACGGTTTTGCCCTCAAGGTCAGCAAGAGAAGTGATGCCGCTGTCGGCTCTGACCGCAAGCACTATTGAATTGTCAACGTAAGGATCGGACCAGGTGTACTGCTCTTCTCTGCCGGTGTAGGTGAAGCCGTTCCAGATGCAGTTGATGCTGCCCGAGGAGAGCTCAAGGTCTTTAGCGTCCCAATCAATGGCGACAGCTTCAAACTCCCAGCCGAGTCTGTCGCAAACCTCTTTGGCGCACGCAAGGTCAAAACCGTCGTATGAGCCGTCATCCTCAACGTATCCGAACGGGGGATATTCGGCGTCAAAGCCTACGATGAGCTTGCCTGCGGGAGCGGCGTCCGAGCCCTTGTCGCCCTCTGCGGGAGCGTTTGAAGAATTACATGCCGAAAGGGCAACGCACGAAAAAGCCAATATGGCGGCGATGATGATTGCCATTACTTTTTTTGACATAAAATTACCTCCGTGTGACGGGCGGACCCGTCGGATTTCTCTTTATAATAGTACAGTAATACTTTATCATTTTAGCAGGATAAAGTCAAGGCTTCTTTTCTTCAAAAAAATTCGAATTTTTTGCTAAAGTTTATATTATGTTCATAATTTGTTCACATTTATGGGTTATAATCTTCACGTGCTTGGGAAGAGCCGCAACTTCCCTGCACATGCAATACCCCTCCTCAATTAATCAAACCCCAATGCTGAAGTCCCGATCCCACAAGGAGCGGGACTTTGGCGCGTCTTATGGCAAAAATCGGGGGAATCATTATAAGTTACGGAGCAAAAAATCAGGGCTCGGTTCATTTCGGAACCGGGCCCTGTGGTTTTTATGCCGCTGCGGCGTTAAGCCGTGAAGCGAAGATTATTTGTAGAGAGGTCCGTAAGCCTGACATGCTCTGAAATCGGCGCCCTCAAGGTCTTTCGTGCCGAACGCGCCCCAGCAGGCGGGTCTGAATATCTTTTCATCGGGCACGTTGTGAAGAGCGACGGGTATTCTGAGCATTGAAGCCATGGTGATTATATCCGCTCCGATGTGGCCGTAAGAGATTGCGCCGTGGTTTGCGCCCCAGTTATTCATAAGGTCATAAGCCGATTTAAACGGGCCTTCGCCGTTGCATCTGGGAGTGAACCAGGTGCAGGGCCAGGTGTAGTCCGTTCTCTTCCAGAGAACGTCTGAAACCTCGTCGGGCAGGTTGACGGTCCAGCCCTCTGCGATTTGAAGCACGGGGCCGAGACCCTTCACTATGTTAAGGCGAATCATGGTAGCGGGCATTTCGGCTCTGGTGAGGAATCTGCTTGAGAATCCGCCGCCTCTGAAATATCCGTTGTCCGCTGCGCACCAGGTGGTGGCGTCGAGCATCTTCCGGATGTCTTCGTCGGTAACGTTATACCATTCTTTGATGAGCGCATTGCCGTTTTCATCCTTTACTTCGCCGCAGGCGTCAAGGCAGCACGCGCCGGAATTGATAAGGTGAATAAATCCGTCCGCTTCCTTCGCCTTGCCTTCAATGTCGTAGCCGGTAACTCTCTTTACGCTGTCGCCGCTCCAGTAGGTGCGAACGTCCGCAAACATCTGCGGCCTGTTGGTGAGCAGCTTCATGAGCAGCATGCTCGCGGCGTTGAGAGTGTCGTTTTCGGTTGCGAAAACGTAGGGTTCTCTCGCGCCGTTCCAGTCAAACGAGGTGTTGAGCATCGCCTCGGCGAAATCGGCGTTGGGATAAAAGTCCGTCCACTGTCTCTGACCCTGGAAGCCGCCCGCGATGGCGTTGTGGCCGACCGCTTCTTCCTCTCTGCCGGCGGGAAGAGAGTCACAGCCGTTCATGAGGTCTTTGATTATGCACATCATCTTTACGGTGAACTCAAAATCTTTTTCCTTCTGCTCGGGTGATTTGCGAACGAAATCGGGGTTCTTATCGAAGCCCTCCTTGCAGTTTGCCTTTGCCCATGCGAGAGCTTTTTGGAATTCCTGCTCGTCATAGATGCCCTCTTCCATGCGGCGGATGATTTCCACCTCGTCAACGCTCTCAACTCTCATGCCGAGATATTCCTCAAAGAAATCGGTGTTGATCGAAGAGCCGGCTATGCCCATGCAGATTGAGCCTATCTGAAGGTAGGATTTGCCCTTCATCGTTGCCGCTGCGACGGCGGACCTTGCAAAGCGGAGCAGCTTTTCTTTAACGTCGTCGGGTATAACGGTGTCGTCGGCGTCCTGCACGTCTTTGCCGTAAATGCCGAATGCGGGAAGGCCCTTCTGAGCGTGAGCGGCGAGCACGGCGGCGAGATAAACGGCGCCCGGTCTTTCGGTTGCGTTAAAGCCCCAAACGCCCTTTATGGTGTTCGGGTCCATATCCATGGTTTCGGAGCCGTAGCACCAGCAGGGGGTGACGGAAAGGGTGATATCAACGCCCTCTTTTTTGAATTTCGCGGCGCACGCGGCTGCCTCGGCAACTCTGCCGATTGTGGTGTCCGCTATTACCACCTTAACGGGTTCGCCGTTTGAATAACGGATGTTTTCGGTAAAGAGCGCGGCGGCGGCTTTCGCCATATTCATCGTCTGCTCCTCAAGCGAGCCTCTTACGTTAAGGGGGCCTCTTCTTGCGTCAATAATGGGCCTTATTCCTATTACGGGATATTCGCCGATAAGTCTGCTTTCAGCCATTGATATCTTCCTTTCTTTGTGTCGTGGATTTTAAGTATTTATCATACGCCGTTTCCCATTCCTTCGTGTTTTCGGGAATGTACTCGAGCGTTTTTTCGCTGTTTGCGATGATTTTGCGCGCCTCGGATATTGACGAAATCTTTCCCGCGGCGATGAGCTGCAGGGCTATGTTGCCCAGAACCGTCGCTTCGACCGGGCCCGCGGTTATCTTTTTGTTCGTTGAGCACGCCGCCATGCGGCAAAGCAAAGTGTCTTTCGTGCCTCCGCCTATAACGTGAATTTCGGGGTAATATTTGCCCGTCGCGCTTTCAAGCCTTTCAAAGGTCTGCCTGTATTTGCAGGCGAGGCTTTCGTAAATGCAGCGCATGATTTCGCCCACCGTTTCGGGCACGGGCTGACCGGTGCGTCTGCAATAATTTCTTATTCTTTCTGGCACGTTGCCGGGAGCGACGAAATCGGGGTCGTCCGGGTCTATGAAGCTCTTAAACGGCTCCGCGGCGAGAGCTTCTCTCTCCAAATCCGCGTAGCTGTAATTTGCTCCGTGCCTGTTCCAGTGACGGCGGCTTTCCTGAATGAGCCAGAGGCCCACGACGTTTTTAAGAAAGCCTATGCTGCCGCCGTAGCCGCCCTCGTTTGTGAAATTCAAATCGAAGGCTTCTTCGCTCAGAAGCGGCTCTTCGAGCTCCGTGCCTATGAGCGACCACGTGCCGCAGGACATAAACGCAAAGTCTTTGCTCTGTGACGGCACTGCCGTGAGAGCGCTCTGCGTGTCGTGCCCGCAAACGTTTATGACGGGTATCGGTTTTACGGAAAGCTCGTCGCAAACGCTCTCGGTGAGATTTCCGAGCACGCTGCCCGAGGGTACTATGTCACAGAGAAGGCGCGAGGGAATGCCGAGCTTATCGAGCGTGTCGTAAGCCCAGGCGCCCGTTTTGGCGTCAATCATCTGCGAGGTTGTCGCTATGGAATATTCCGCCGCTTTTTTGCCTGTCAGCAGATAGCCGAAATAATCGGGCAGGAAGAGCATTTTATCCGCCGAGTCAAGCAGCTCCGGGCGGTATTTTTTGAGCGAATAGAGCTGATAAACGGTGTTGAGCTCCATAAACTGAATGCCCGTTTTGCCGTAAAACTCTTTATCCGGCACGATTTCGGCGCATTCCTCAACGAGCCCTTTGGTGCGCGCGTCGCGGTAATGAACGGGGTTTTCAAGCAGCCTGCCGTCTTTGCCGATAAGGGCGAAATCAACGCCCCAGGTGTCTATGCCGAGCGATAGAAGCTCGCCTTTTTCGCTCGCTTTGACTATGCCCTGCTTCAGCTCGTGATATAGCCTGAGAATATCCCAATAAATGGTGTCTCCCACTCTGACGGGGTCGTTTGAGAAGCGGTGGACCTCTTCGGTGATTATTTTTTCACCGTCAAACTCTCCCGTAATGGCTCTGCCGCTCGAGGCGCCGAAGTCCAGAGCAAGCACTTTGTCAGCCATTTTGAACTACTCCTTTTTTGAGAATTATGTTGGCGTAAATGGCTGTTTCGCCCGTAGCGATAACGGCGTAAGCCTTTTTGGCTCTCTCGTAGAAAGCGAAACGCTCCACGAGCTCGAATTCTCTCTCGCCCTCGGCTTTTTTGACAGCCGCCTTGTAATCTTCCCATATGGGCGGAGTTTCGCCGTCCGAGCCGTTATCCATAAGAGCACACGGAGCCTCCACGTAGGTGTCGAGCGGCATGAGCTCGAGCACGGCGGAAAGCACTTCCGTTGCGCCGTGGCCGTCAAGGCGAACGAGCCTTTGAGCTATCGAAGCGGCGGGGAAATTGCCGTCGCCTATTACTATTTCGTCGCCGTGGCCCATTTCCATAAGGATTTTGAGAAGCTCGGGCGAAAGAACAGAGGGTATGTTTTTAAGCATTTGAAGTCCTCCCCGTGAAAAATGAATTTATTGAAGTTAAGTTTGAGCGATTAAAAATCCGCCGACCCGGTGGTTCTCGGGTAGGGAATGGCGTCTCTGATATTCGACACGCCCGTAAGATACATGACGAGCCTTTCAAAGCCCAGGCCGAAGCCGCTGTGCTTTACGCCGCCGTATTTGCGAAGGTCGAGATACCAGGAATAATCCTCGCGGCTGAGCCCGAGCTCGTCAATTCTCTGCTCAAGAAGGTCGAGCCTTTCCTCTCTCTGGCTGCCGCCGATTATTTCGCCTATGCCCATAACGAGGCAGTCGCACGCTGCGACCGTTTTGCCGTCGTCATTGAGCCTCATGTAGAAAGCCTTTATCTCTTTGGGATAATCCGTTACGAAAACGGGCTTTTTGTATATTTTTTCGGTGAGATAGCGCTCGTGCTCGGTTTGAAGGTCACAGCCCCAGCTCACTTTGTAGTCAAACTCGTCGTTGTGCTCTTCGAGCAGCTTTACAGCCTCGGTGTAGGTGACTCTGCCGAAATCGGAATTCGCGACCGTCGTGAGCCTTTCGATGAGCTCTTTGTCGACGAACTGATTTAAGAATTCCATTTCCTGCGGGCAGTTTTCGAGCACGTAGTTAATAACGTATTTTATCATCGCTTCCGCAACGTCCATATCGTCCGAAAGCTCGGCAAAAGCTATTTCGGGCTCTATCATCCAGAATTCAGCGGCATGGCGCTGAGTGTAGGATTTTTCCGCTCTGAAGGTGGGGCCGAAGGTGTAAACCTTGCCGAACGCGAGAGCCATGGTTTCTGCCTGCAGCTGGCCCGAAACGGTGAGATAAGCGGGCTTTTTGAAGAAATCCTCGGCGTAATCCACTTCGCCGCTCTCGGTTTTGGGCACGTTTTCAAGGTCAAGAGTGGTCACCTTGAACATTTCGCCCGCTCCCTCGCAGTCGGAGCATGAAATGAGGGGAGTGTGAACGTAAACGAAGCCGTTATCAATAAAGAATTTGTGTATCGCGTAAGCCGCGGCGGAGCGCACTCTGAACGTTGCGTTAAAGAGGTTGGTTCTCGGGCGCAGATGAGCTATGCTTCTGAGATATTCCACGCTGTGCCTCTTTTTCTGCAGAGGATAGTCGGGGGACGAAGCCGCTTCAACGCTTATTTCGGAAGCGTTTATCTCAAACGGCTGGCTCGCGTCGGGGGTGAGGATGAATTCACCGGTAACCTTGAGAGCGGCGCCCACGTTCACCTTGACTATGTCTTTGTAGTTTTGCAGCTTTGCCTCTTCAAAAACGACCTGCACGCCCTTAAAGCAGCTGCCGTCGTTTATCTGAGCGAAGCCGATGGTTTTTGAGTCTCTGATGGTTTTGACCCATCCGTAAACCGTGACCTGAGACCCGCCGAACGACGACGGGTCATCGTAAAATTTTTTGATTTCTGTTCTTTCCATATTAAAAACCTCCGGGGTGTTTTATACCGTTATTCTGTTTCGGTTAAGTTCAACCGTTTTTGAGCCTATTCCGCTCACGTTTGAGAGCTCGTCAACGCTGTAAAATCTGCCGTTCGCCTCTCTGTATTCTATTATGGCGCGCGCCCTCGTTTCGCCGATGTCTTCAAGAGTCATCAGCTCGTCAATGCCCGCCGTGTTAATGTTGATTTTTTCACCTGCGGCGCTGCCGTAAGAAACGGCTCTGTCGGTAAAAATCACGGTGGACGCGGGCTCGCTCGCAAAGCGGGGAGAATCCGCCAGCTCAAACACGCAGTAAAGGCAGGCGAGAGCGAAAGCGGCGGCTATAAGCAAAATTTGATGCTTTTTCATATCAGAAGTTTGAGCCGTTCCAGCCCCAGTGGCAGGCTTCCTCGTATTTTACGTAAACGTCGGAAAGGCCTATGCCGAGCTCCTCGCTGAGAATTTCACAAATTGCCTCGGTAAGGCGCTCGTAAGCGGCGTCCGACGCGGAGCCGAAAAGGCTGACGTCTGCGAAAGCGTAATCGCGGGAAGAATCGCCCTTAAAGCTCATGTAAGCCCCGTCTTCAAACGAGAGCATGAGCCACGCCTCGCTTTTGCCCGGTATGAGAGCTATCGCCTGGCCGAGCTTTTTCTTGAGCGAATCCTTCTTTTCGTCGCTGAGCTTAACGCTGGTTGTGGTTTTGATGTAAGGCATTTTTATTTCTCCTTTAGCGGTTTATCAGTTAACTCTCACAAAGTCCTCGCTCTCAACGGTCGCGCCGAGCAGCTCATAGGGCTCTTCGGTGTAGTTAACGCAAATTATCGCGCCGTTGTCGTATTCCGTGCGGAAAATTCCGTCCTTGACCTCGTAGTGGTCGGTTATTCTTGCGTCTCTGAGGTCGTTCAGCACGGAATGGGCTCTCGTGTAAAAATCCGCGGCGGAATTTATGGTGTTGTCGTAATAATACGGGTCGTTTTCTCCGCTGCCTTCGATGGGGTTGTAGTTCCATATATAATGGGGGCAGGCGCCGTATTCAACGCACCTGAGCAGAGTTTCCTTTTCGTTGACGGCAAGGTTTACGGGCTCGCCCGCATAATCCGCAAAGCCGTGAAGAATTATCTGAACGAACGGCACGGGCATATACGCTCCGCTCTTCGCAACGCCCGTTGTCATGGGCAGATTTATGACCGAATCGGCGTTTTTGAGCATATAGAAATTGCCTGAGCTTATCATAACCGAATTAGAGGTTGAAAGCGGCGACACGGCGGAGGCGGTCATTTCGGCGCAGTCCTGCCTTAGAAAGCCGTTTTTGGAAAAATCGGAATAGAGCAGCGAGCCCGCGTCGGTGATGCAGTAGCCCGAAAAATCATGCTCTTTCGAGAATGAAAGCGCGCCGATAATAACGCTCTTTAAGTCGCTTATTTTGCGAAGCTCTCTGCTGCCGGGAACGAGCTGAGAGCTCTTTGCTCCCTCGGACGGAGGATTGTATTCGGCAGGCTCCGAGTAAATGTTTTCGGCTTTGTTTGAAATGCCTTTTGCCGCCGACAGAATGTCAACGCCGATATAGAGCTCCATTTTTTGCGAGGTCATGTATTCGTAAAGGCGTGAGAGCGAAGAATCCGAGCCGAGAGAGCGCAGGAACTTCGCGTCCTTTAAATCTTTCTGATTTACGCCGCCCGAAAGGGCGTTGACGTAATTAAGGTAAACGTTGTTTATGCCCTTGTTTTTCATTCTGACGACCATGTCGTAAGCCTGGTCGAAATCGGTGAGCGTTTTGTCGTAGCTTATGCCGGCAAAGCTCTTGCTGCCCACGCCGTTTACCGTTACGAAAAACGGCAGATAATCGGAGGTTTCGGCGGTCTTTATGGAAAGAGCGCCGTTTCTTATAAGCTGCTCTCTCACTGCCGAAGCCATGCCGGCGTAGTTTGCGTTGTTTGCCGAAAGGAAGCGGTAGCAGAGCTTTATTTCGTCAACGCACGCCGTTTTTGATATTGATAGGGTTTCGCCGTCGTAGGCGGTGGGAGTGACGGTGTAGGACGAGTAAACTCTGTTGAAGCTCTTTAAATCGGCGGCTTTTTCCGCCTTTATCACCGCGGCGGCGTCGCCCTTTTCAACGAGCGCCGCGAAGGCTCCCGCTCCTCTTTTCGCTCCGAAAGAAGCGACGAGAGCGCCGGGCAGATTTTCACCTGAAACGCTCGGGTCCGAGCCGTAAACGGGGAAAGAAAGCGACTCGAAGGATTCGTCGTAAACGGAGGTTTTGACTATCGCTCCGCAGCCGTCCGGCACAAGGAGGAAATTGCCGTCGCTCATGTCGTTATAAGCTCCGAAAAAGTTTAAAATCTCAAGCTCTTCTATAACGGCGTCCTTTTTGCCGGTGATGTTTTCATAGGTGCAGTCGGCGGTCATATTGCCGTCCGACAGCTTAACGGTCAGCTTCACTCTGAAGCCGATATTGCCGCTTTTTGAAGGCGACGCGGTTTCAGACGAAGCGTCGTCGGGAAACATATCGAAGGTGAAAATAATTCCGTTATCGGTGATTTCTGTATTCGCCGTGCCGAAAGCGAAGGAATTGTCGCCCGAGTTCATAACGTAAACGTCGGAATCCGCCGAAGCTCTGAGCGTAACGAGGCTCGACGGGCATTCTCGGTCAATGCTGTCGCCCGCGTCTTCGAGCACGGGCAGAGAGGTCCACATAACGCCGGACGAGGTGTCGTAAACGGCAAAGGAATTTGAATCGCGGTCAAGTCTCAGTTCAATGAGGCCCGACGTTGCCACCACCTCGGAATAAGCCTCTCTCGAGCTCGCGTAA
>CAJOLX010000022.1 GCA_905235625.1 uncultured Clostridia bacterium | reverse complement strand
GTGACAAAATAAATTTCATATTTCAAATTTTATGCGTTTTTATGAGATGCTGTTATTTTAAAGGTAAAAAATTTTACTTGCTCACAGTTCCCTTTTGCTTATGTTAAGAGGCTGTTTCTAAACAGAGGCGGAGATGTAGAAATGGCCCTCTCCAAGCACGGAGAGGGTGGCACGCAGTGCCGGGTGTGGCGATATAAATGGCGTAAGCCCCTTATGAAATTTTACTTGGCGAAGCCCAATATAAAATAAAAAATCGGGGAGAGGAGGAGCAGCGGAGTGAGCAAGTTTTCGCGCGGACAAGCTTTTGATAGGCGCGGAAACGAGCAATACGCAGCTTGCGACGGCGAACGAAAGCCCTCGCAAGTGCAAGCAAGAAGAGAACAAAAAAAGAATTAAAAAGTTTAGCAGGGCGCGAAAATTATACCTCGCGCCCTGCTTTTTGTTCTCCGAAAGCCCTATGCCCTTTTATTTACGTTTTTATTTAATCTCGTTTTGCTTTTTTGCGTTTTGATTTCGAATCAGTAAACCGATTAAAATGCCTGCGAGAGAAATGACAAATCCGATGGGCAGCTTTGCAAAATCAGGCCAGATAACGCTTTTCATCACCATACCGTCTGCGGTAACAGCCGTCACCAGACCTGCCGTCGTATACATAACGCTGAATACAGGCGCTGTCAGCCATTTCAATTTGCCAAACCAATTTCGTTTGCCGATAACAAACGACGCCGTGAAAAAAGTTACCGGCAAAACGGCCCATGTGACTGCCAAAGAATATCCGGCGGCATCTGCGCCCTTATACGTAAGGAAAAACGCGATAAGCGCAAGCGCCCATATTCCCAACACGGCAACAGCAAGAATCAGTTTTGATTTTCTGTCATTGCTTCGCACTACGTTCGTGCTTTCTTCAAGATAATCTCTGTAAGACTGTTTCGTGGATTTTTCCTCCTTGAGAAGGTGATCCAGACTTACGGAATACAGGTCGCTCATTCGTATTACGCTGATAATATCGGGATACGTTTTGCCGTTTTCCCAATTTGAAACCGTTTGTCGGCTTACACAAAGCGCTTCAGCCGCCTGTTCCTGCGAGAGTTTTGCTTCATTACGAGCGTTTCGGATAAGTTCTCCGATTTCCATAATTCAATACCACCTGAAATAATTTGTTTGTTCCTGCCGGAACAACTCAAGGATAACGATTTCAAAGCAAAAAGTCTATTCAAAGGTTTTTACAAATGCTGTTTTTGCTGTCAAAATTCTTTTACACGGACGTTTTATAACATAATACGGAGCAGATTTTCCTTCGGGAAAACATGCTCCGCAAAAATCACGGTATCTCCGGCGGTTTTAATTCGTTATTTGCTCGGTTCTGCCGTTCCCATTATACTTCTTACTTGTTTTCTGCCTGCATCAAAGCAAATGCGAGCGGTCATTGACGCAATCGAAGATAACGTCGCCGTATTTATTGGTGTCGGGCTCATAAAAAAGAATTCTCGTAACCCCCGTGTTGGAGAGCCTGAAATCCTGCTTCGGCTGCATATCTCTGAAACCGAGCAGATAAAAGATTATATAGGTCAGAAATCCCGCATGAGAAACGAGAGCTACTCTTTCGCCGCCGTTAAAGCGGTCGTCCATATAGTCGAGCACCCTCTTCGCGCGCTCAAAATAGCGCTCCTCAAAGTCGCCGGGCGTGGGGTCGGGCACGGAAAACGGCTCGGCGGGGTCAACGCCGTCGGCAAGGCGCAGGGAAACGTCGCTTCGCAGCGCGGAAAGAGATTCGATGCTCTGCCCCGGATAGTCGACCGGCATGCCTATTTCGCACGCGTAGGGCAGAATGTTGACGCAATTATTCGCCTGCTTTGAAGCGAGAGCGCCCGCGGTTTGCACGGCGCGTTTTAATCCGCTTGCAAAAACGGTGTCGATGGTTTCGCTTTTGTAAAATTCGCCGAGCGCCCGAGCCTGAGCCTCTCCTTTTTCGGAAAGAACCGAGTCTATCAGCTCTCCGCCGTCGTCATCGCCGTCGCGCGCAGCGTTCGCAAGGCTTTCGCCGTGGCGAATGAGCAAGAGCTCTCTCTGAAGTATTCCTGTGCTCATTTCGTTCTCCTTCCCTCATAAAATAAATAATGCCGTGCCGGAACAAAGCGCCCGCCACGGCATTGGATTAAAGCTTACTGATCGTCCTCTTCGTCGTCTGCTTCGTCAAAATCAAACTCAAGCAGCTCGCCGCAAGCGGGGCATTCAACGCTGCCGTCCTCGAGGATTTCGCCGTCTACGTTGAAGGTTTCGCCGCAGGCGGGGCAATCAATTTCATAAAGGTCGTCGTCACAGCAGCAATCGTCATCGCAAAAATCATGATAATGCTCGTCAAAATCGGGGCCTTCATAAACGAAATCTTCGAGATCCGCAAGGTCCTCGTCAACGGCGTCTATCTGATCGAATGCGCAGTCGAGATCTTCATTGATGTCGTCAACAGTCTGAGCGATGTCATCAATAACGTCAATAATGGCTTTAAACATCCTGTCCTTGTCGGAATCACCGAGCTTGAGGCCGTCCGCAAGGCCCTTGAGATATGCGGCTTTTTCGGAAATAGACATAATTGCTTCCTCCTTTACGTCGTTTACGCTCTGCTGAGATATTCTCCCGTGCGGGTGTCGATGAGAATCATTTCGCCCTCTTCAATGAACAGGGGAACCTTAACCTCCGCGCCGGTCTCAACAACTGCGGGCTTGGTGGCGTTGGTGGCGGTGTTGCCTGCGAAGCCGGGGTCGGTCTTCGTGACCTGAAGAGTGACCGAGGTCGGGGGCTCTACGCCGAAAACGTTGCCCTTGTAGGAAAGAATGCGGCAAGTAACGTTTTCCTTAACGAACTTGAAATTGTCGGGCAGAGTGGAAGCCGAAATGGGAACGAGGTCGTAGGTTTCGGGGTCCATGAAATAGTAGAGATCGCCATCGGCGTAGGAATATTCCATATCTCTGCGCTCAATGTAAGCCGTGGGGAATTTATCAGTGGGGTTGAAGGTGCGCTCAACCACAGCGCCGCCGATAACGTTTTTGATTTTGGTTCTTACGAAAGCGGCGCCCTTGCCGGGCTTAACGTGCTGGAACTCGATAATCTGATAAACCTGGCCTTCCATTTCGAAGGTCACGCCGTTTCTGAAATCACCTGCTGATACCATAAAAATATCTCCTTATTTAGAAAATTTCCATATACAAGAATTATTTTACTCTATAACGAGCCGATTTTCAAGTGTTTTTTGCCTTTTCAGAGAATAATGAGTGATTTTTCGCTCTTTGTGAGGTCTTCGCAGCCGTTTTCGGTGATGTAGACCATATCTTCAATGCGAACGCCGAATTTGCCGGGCATATATATTCCCGGCTCGTCCGTTACCACGTCGCCCGGCTGAAGGATATCCTTGCTCCTTACGGAAAGATTGGGCCTTTCGTGAATTTCAACGCCCACTCCGTGGCCCGTGCTGTGGGTGAAATATTCGCCGTATCCCGCGTCCGTTATGACCTGCCTTGCGGCAAAATCCGCCTGACGGCACGAAACGCCCGGCGCGAGAATATCAAGGCACGCCTCCTGCGCCTTGAGCACGGTTTCGTAAACCTTCGCCATTTCGTCCGTTACGGAGCCGACGGCTACGGTGCGGGTCATATCGCTGTGATAGCCTTCGTAAACGGCGCCGAAATCCATTGTTACAAAATCGCCGCTCTCTATCTTTTTGCTGCCGGGCACGCCGTGCGGCATGGAGGTCTTTTTGCCGCTTACGACTATCGTTTCAAAAGAGAGAGAGGAGGCTCCGTGCCTGAGCATAAAGTATTCAAGCTCAAGGCGAACGTCCGTTTCGGTAACGCCCGGTTTTATGAAAGAGAGAATGTGGTCAAAAGCGCTTTCGGCGATGCGCTGAGCGCTGATTATCCTGCTCTTTTCCTCCTCGGTTTTTACCCTGCGCAGGGCGCAAAGCTCCTTGTCCGTCTTTTTCGGAAGAACGGGACATTTGTAAATTTTTTCAAGCTCTAAAAGCTGAGAAACGCTTATGCCGGCGCTCTCGGTATAAACCTTCTTTACGCCTTCGATGTCCGCGAACGCTCTGAGTTGCATGGAAGCGCGGCGAAGCAAAACGATTTCGGAGCAGTTTTTCGCCTTTGAAAGCGCCGCTTCGTGATATCTGCCGTCAACGAGAAGAACGGCTGAGCCGCGGGTGATGAACAGAAAACCGTCGGAGGACTCAAAATCCGTGAGATAAAAGCGGTTTGACGGGGAGATTATCAAAAAGGCTTCCCCTTTTGAGAGCCTTGACTGCAAAGCGGAAACGCTCATATTTCATCCCTCTTTTCGCCCGGCAGCGACGCCTGAAAACGGCGAAGCTCCCTTACGAGCCTCGCAATGGGCAGACCGACCACGTTAAAGTAATCGCCGTCTATCCGCTCAACGAGAAGGGCGCCCTTGCCCTGTATGCCGTAGGCTCCCGCCTTGTCGGCGCATTCGCCCGTTTTTATGTAGCGCAAAATCTCGTCTCTGTCGAGCTTATAGAATTTAACTATGCTCGTTTCGTGGAATTTAAACCTGTTGTCGCCGGACGTGAGGCAAACGCCCGTTATGACCTTGTGCTCCTTGCCCGAAAGGCGCGAGAGCATGCGCAGAGCGTCGTCATCGTCGCGGGGCTTGCCGAATATTTCACCGTCAAGCACAACCACGGTGTCCGCGCCTATGACAACGGCGTCCGGGTTTGACTGCGCCACGGGCAGAGTTTTCTGCTCGGCGGTGTATTCCGCGCCCTCCTCGGGAGTGAGCCCGTCCGGCACTGTTTCGTCCACGTTTTTGATGCACAGGCTGTATTTTATGTCCGCGAGAGTAAGCAGCTCCCTGCGCCTTGGAGACGAGGAAGCGAGTATTATTTTTCTCATTTCAATTCTCCGTTTTCGCTGAGCCTTGCGAGCTTAAGAATAAGAGCCTGCGTTTTGCCGTCTCTTATTTCGCCGCTCATCACCATTTTAACCGCTTCGCCGAGCGGAATGAGCTCCGGCTCGAGGAATTCGTCCTCGTCAAGATGCATGCGGGTTTTTGAAAGCCCGAGGGCGGCGTAAAGATGAATCACCTCTCCGCAATAGCCGGGCGAGGGATAGAATTTACCCATGTCAATATATTTCGCGGCAACGTTTCCCGTTTCTTCCTCAAGCTCTCTTTTGCCCGCCTCGAGAGGGTCTTCGCCCTTTTCGAGCTTGCCTGCGGGCAGCTCAAGCAGCACCTCGGCATAAGGATAGCGGAACTGCCTGACGAAAATCAGCTCTCCGTTTTCCGTTAAGGGAGCTACGCACACTCCGCCCGAGTGAGCGACCACCTCTCTCGTCGCTTCTTTTCCGTTCGGAAGAAGGGCGAGGTCTTGCCTAACGGTGATTATTCTGCCGCTGAACACAACATTTTCTTTTATCGTTTTTTCTATAAGCTCCATAAACGACCTCCGTCCGATTAAAGGCTTTTCAATTAAAGGCTTTTGAGATTATATCACTTTGAGCGTGTTTAGTCAACGAGAGAAAATCGGCTCTTAAAATGCGCAAAAACACAGGGCGCGAGACGAAATTCTCGCACTTTGGCATTTTATGCGCATCCCAATCTCAGCCGACGACTCGCAATGAAACAAACATGAAAAAATAAAACAAAAAATCCGAACCGGTCTCACGCGAGGAGATTAGTTCGGATTTCTTGATTTTGGTGCCGGCGGCCGGGCTCGAACCGGCACGGTATTGCTACCGAGGGATTTTAAGTCCCTTATGTCTGCCAATTCCATCACACCGGCACGCTGTTTGAGCTTCGGGGCATCCCCTTCGGCGGATTACATTATAGTTTGTTTGAGCGTTTTTGTCAATATTTTTACGCCTTTTTAAGCGCTTAAATGATTGAAATCGGGCGCGCGTTGTGATAACATTGTTTTTAGAAAAAAATCAACGCGTAAAAGGAGATGGCTGCTTTGGCTCAGCTTAAAATGTATTGGTTCCCCGGCACTCCGATAGATGATTCGCCGCTGCCCGAGGGATATTCTTTTTCAAATTACAAGGGCGCAGAGGATATGCCCGCCTGGCTTGAAATATGCAAAAACGGGCTCGTTCCCGATGACGCCGACGAAAAGACTTTTGACAATTACATCACCTCGTGGGACGACATCGACCCGCTCAAAGACCTGTTTTTCCTCGATTACAACGGCGAACACATCGGCACAGTGACCTGCTTTAAGTTTGACGACAGAAACGTCGGCGACATGCACATGGTAGGCATTCGCACCGATTTCAGAGGCAAAGGGCTCAGCAAATATCTCATTTCGTTCACCTGCAAAAGGCTTGAAAAAATGGGCGTTGACTACATTTCTCTCACGACGGACGAGTGGCGCAAGGGCGCTGTCAAAGCGTATCTCACTGCGGGATTTCTGCCCGTTGAGTATGACATGAATATGGAAAACCGCTGGAACGCCGTGCTCGAGGAATTCGGCATAGACAAAATTCAAATGGTCTATAACGACGGCTCTCCCTACAAAACGATTTGCCGCAAGGGCCTTGTGAAAAAGATTAAATTCGGCGTTTTCGGCGCCGCGCGCGGCAAGACCTTCATGAATTATTGCAAGGAATTTGACGACGCGGAGCTTGTAGCCGTATGCGAAGCCAACAGCAGCCGCATTGACGATATCAAGGAAAATTTCGACTGCGGCGGAATTACTTTTTATTCCGATTTTGACGAATTCATAAAGCACGATATGGACGCCGTTTGCCTTGCAAATTTCGCAAACGAGCACGCGCCTTACGCCGTAAAGGCTATGGAGCAGGGCAAGCACGTTTTATCCGAGGTGCTGCCCGTTCAGAATATGAAAGAGGCTGTTGAACTCATCGAGGCGGTTGAAAGAACGGGCAAAATATACGCCTACGCCGAAAATTATTGCTATATGCCCGCTCCGAAAAAGATGGCGAAGCTTTACAAAGAAGGCAAGCTCGGCGATTTTGAATACGGCGAGGGCGAATATATGCACAACTGCGAGGACGGCTGGCATCACTATTCACTCTGCGACCCCATGCACTGGCGCAACACCATGTCCGCATTTTATTATTGCACGCATTCGCTCGGGCCGCTCCTTCACATAACGAAGCAAAGGCCCGTAAAAGTGGTCGGCTTTGAGGCTCCGTTTAACGCAAGAATGATGAGAATGGGCGCGAAAGCGGGCGCGTTCGCCGCGGAGCTCGTCACCCTCGAGAGCGGCGCAATATTAAAGAGCCTTCACGGCGTGGGCCCCTCCAAAAACTCAGTTTGGTATTCCGTTTACGGCTCTATGGGCAGGCTCGAAAGCGCGAGAGAAGACGCCGAAGCGGGCGGAGTGCGAACTCTTTATGCCAATCTTGATTCGTCGGACGGCGCAAACGACGGCAAAAGCGAAGCGGTCGACACATCCGACAGCCTTTCCGAGCGCTCCGAAAGCGCGGGCCACGGCGGCAGCGACGTTTACGTGATGTTTAATTTCGTTCAGAAAATAAAGGGCAACCGAAACACCGACGTTGTTGACGTTTACGAGGCGATGGATATGTTCCTGCCCGGCATGTTCGCTTATTATTCCGTGCTCGAGGGCGGAATTACAAAGGAAATTCCGAATCTCAGAGACCCCGCCGAAAGAGATAAATGGAGAAACGACACAACCTGCACCGACCCGAAAAATCCGGATTACAAATGCATCGACAGCTACTCAAAGGGCAACCCCGAAATCCCCGCCTCCGTTTACGAGGAGCTGAAAAAGAAGCTTGATAAGGAAGATAAATAACGGGGACGCGTGTTGAGGCTTGACAATACCGCTGCCGCAATAAGCCTTACAGGCAACGGCAAACTATATGAAAAGCAGGGCGCAAGCTGACCGTTTGCGCCCTGCTGTGTGTTTTACAAATGTTTTTTATGTTTGTTGCTGAGTTGCCCGCGTCACAGCTGCTTTGCGCGCTTTCTGTATGCTGCGGGGGTAACCCCGGCAAAGCCGCTGAAAATACGGTTGAAGTGGCTGAGGCTCGTGTAGCCCAGCATGTTTGAAATTTCGAGCACGGAAATATCGGTATTTTGCAAAATTTCGCACGCTCTGAGCATTTTCTGCTCGCGCAGATAGGCGCAAACCGTTTTTCCGGTGTGTTTTTTAAAAAATTCAACAGTCATCGGCGCCGAAAATCCGGCAAGGGCGTAAACGTCTTTGGCGGAGCAGTCGATATATTCCGGAGAATTTATTTTGTCAAGCAGGTCATAAAACCACTCGGGAGAGTCGTCGCTTTCAAAATAAACCTTGTGGCCTATCATCGCAACGGCGCGCATTATCAGCTCGCAAACGAGAATTGCGCAGCCGGGGTCTCCGCTGTAATACAGGCGGTTGAGCCGCTGTGCGACACGCATAAATTCCCTTTGCTCATCCGCGGAAAGAGCCGTGCCGTGAATATCTGCGGCAAGCAGGTCTTCAAGGCTTATTCCCAGCGCAGAGCAAAGCGCCGTGAGCTTTTCGGGCGTGACGCAAAGATTAAGATGAACGCAGCCATCTTTTTCGTCGGGAATTATTCTGTGAACGTCGTCGGGGCGAATCATATAGACAGTCCCCTTTTTAAGCCCGGAAACGCCGCCGTTTAATTCGTGGACCGCCGAGCCCTCGGTTACGGTAAAAAATTCATAAAAATTGTGGCGGTGCAGAGAAGTGGCGCCCGACGCCCACCAGTGGCACGAAACGCCGTATTCATTAAGCATCGCGTTTCTTTTATAATCGACCATAACGACCGTGTTATCGGCGCGGCTCATGCTTTTTGCCCCCCGCAATTTGTTTTTATAACATCACAGTAACATAATAAAATATTGCTGTCAACCGCCGAAATTTAAAAAAATCACCTATTTGTTTAAATAAAAGCAAGAATTAAAAGCTTTGCCGATGTATAATAGATGAAAGAGGTGATGCTTTATGCAAACGGTCACCGTTTATCGTGATATTCTGAAAAGTGAAGAAGGCTCTTATTTCACAGTGCCTTTTTCAGTGCCCGAAAACACGGAAAAAATAACCGTGAAATATTCTTATTTCAAAAAGGGAAAAGGCTTTTGGAGCGACCTGCGCCCGTCAAACACGATTGACGTAGGTCTGTGCGACGAAAAAGGCAACTTCCTCGGCTGGTCGGGAAGCGCTCACAGCGAAATTTTTGTGGGAGAGCATCAATCCTCGCCCGGCTATCTCCGCAAGCCGATAAACGCAGGGGAATGGCAAATCCTTGCGGGCGCTTATCACGTGATGCCGCAGGGAGTTCGGGTAAAATACGAAATAACCTTTGAGCAAAAGCGGGAGCGTTTGCTTTACGGCGACCTTCACATGCATTCGACCGCGTCGGACGGAGCTTTAAGCTCTTACGAACTCGCCGTTAAAGCCAAAGAGCAGGGTCTTGATTTCATAGGCATTGCGGACCACAACAATTACGCCGAGAATTTTCACTTGCCCGACGTAAGCGGCGTAACGTGCGTGCCGGCGGTCGAGTGGACTCACTACAAGGGGCACATGAATTTTTTCGGGGTTAAAGCGCCGTTTGACAGCTTCTTTGCCGCAAACTCCGCGGAAGACATGCGCCTTGTCATTTCTCACGCGCGAGAGAGCGGAGCTGTCGTGTCCGTAAATCACCCCATGGATCATTTTTGCCCCTATCTTTGGGAAGACGACGACGCCTACGATATGATGGAAATTTGGAACGGCCCCATGCGCCCGGCAAACACAAAAGCGCTTGAAAAGTGGACGGAGCTGCTACGCGCGGGCAGAAAAATTCCGATAGTCGGAGGCAGCGATTTTCACAGGCCGCGTAGCTTCGCAAAGCTCGGTAACCCGGTTACGGGCGTTTATGCCGCTTCGGCTTCGGCGGAGGATATATTGAACGCCGTGAAAAACGGCAGAGCGTTTGTTTGCGCAAAAAAAGGAGCTGCCCGGCTTGATTTAAGCTATGGGGAGAGCAAAATGGGGCAGACCGCCGTTTACAGCCCCGACACTCCTCTCGTTATTAAATCGTCGGTCGAAAAACTTATTCTTGTTACCGCAGACGGAGAACGCGAAATTTCGGCAAAGGGCGGCTCTGTTTCCGTTGACCCGGGAGACACTCCGTTTGCCTACGTCAAGGTTAAGTCCGGCGCATGCAAATTCGGCTCGTTACGCGCCGTTTCAAACCCGATATATTTCAAAAAGGAGGAACAATCATGAGCAAAGATTCATCGGCAGCCGCAAAAAAGACGTCGCCTTTCCGCTACGGATTTGCGATGTTCGGCACATCCATACCCATAAACATGTTCAAATCCTTTGCGGCGATTTACTACGTGGATATGCTGGGCCTTGAAATGAAGAAATATTCTCTCGTCCTTCTTATCTACACGTTTATTGACGCAATCGACAACCCCGTTTACGGTTTCCTTTCGGACCGCACGAGAACGAAGTGGGGCAGGCGCCGTCCGTGGCTGCTTATCGGCACCCCGCTGCTCGTGCTGTGCTTCATTCTCTTTTACAATCCCCCTGCGATAGTGCAGACGGAAAGCGGCATGCTCTTCGTTTATATGCTGCTTATGTATATCCTCACGGGCACGCTGGATTCTCTCGTTAACGCCAATTACGGCGCGCTGTTTCCCACTCTTTTCAAAGAGGACGCCGAGAGAGCAAAGACCAACGGAATACGCCAGATATGCCAGCTTTTTGCCATGGTCATCAGCATCGCCCTGACTCCCATGATAACGGAGAAAATCGGATACAGGCTCACCTCGCTCATTTACGGCATACTTGCGCTCGCCGTGATGATGTTTTGCTTCACGGGCTGCAGAGAAAACGTTGACGCTTATGAAGAAGCCGAAAAGCCCAGGCTGTTTGACAGCCTTTTCGCGCTTATCAAAAACCCGAAGTTCTGGATATTCGGCTTTGCGGGCGCATTTTATTCCGCCGCGTTCGCTCTCATTTCGCAGGCCCTTCCGTTCTACGTTAAATACACCCTTAAGCTCGGCGGCAGCGCAACGACCATAATGCTCGGCGTTGTGCTCGGTGTGGCGGTGTTAGGCATAGTCATCTGGTCGGTTTTGGTCAAAAAGCTTTCCGTCATGACGGTGTGGAGAACGGGCTTTATCATTATGGCTGTGGGCTTCATTCCTCTTTTCTTTGCAAACTCACTCGTTTCCGCGTCAATAATCGCAGCCGCAATGGGCTTTGGAATAGGCGCGTGCCTTATCACGATGGACTGCATAGGCGCCAAAATCGTTGATGACGATTACAGAAGGCACGGCATCCACAGAGAGGGCATAATAAACAGCCTTGTGGGCGTGATGAACAGGCTTAACGGGCTTTACACCTCTCTCTCGTTTTTCGTTGCCGCTCAGGCGTTCGGCTTTGAAAACGGAGATAATCCCGGCCCCAACCCCGCCCTCGCTTCGCGAATTCTTCTTTGCGTTTTCCCGTTCATTGCAATGACGGTTGCGACCGTTATCACGTTTTTCCTTAAATTCCCGGAAGAAGAACAAAATGGATAAATATCTGATTTTACAGGCTGACGATTTCGGCTACAATGAGGCTCAGAACGCAGCCGTTTCGGAGCTTTTGGAAGATGGGCTCATAACGTCCGCTTCCGTGCTCGCTCCCGCCCCGGGAGCCGAAGGCGCCGCGGAATTTCTCAAGAGAAAGAATTTGTCCGCGGGCGTTCACTGGGCGCTTACGACAGACGGCGGCAGGCAAACGTGGCAAAGCCTTTCCCGCTCGCCCTCCTTCGAAAACGGCTTGCCTCACGAGGGCAAAAAGCTGACCTTCGGCGCAAGACGGCGCGACGTGCGGGCAGAGCTTGAGGCGCAGTACGACTTCCTCGCAAGCCGAGGAATTGCCGTTGACCATGCGGACAGCCACAGCGGAGCGCTTTACGGAATAAACCTGCGCAGATTTTATATTGACGCTTTCGACATCTGCGCGCGCCGTTCTCTTCCCTACCGCTTTCCGAAGTCGCCGGGGTTTCTCTCCGCTCAGCTCGGCAGGCCCGCTCCGTCGGCAATCGTTTCCGTTCAGAAGAGGATCGTTTCTTTGGGCGAAGCAAGGGGAGTGCTCATGCCGGACGAATTATTCACCAATCCGCAGAGCGTAAATGACATAGGCGGCATAGACTCGCTCAGAAAATATTATCTGAGCGTTATCGAAAACGTGCCGCAGGGCGTGTCGGAGCTGTTTTTGCACCCCGCTTTGCCCTATGAGGGCGCCGAGCCGTCGTGGCAAAAGCGAGTGTGGGAATATGAGATACTTAAAAGCGGATGCCTCGTGGAAAAGGCAAAAGCGCTTGACGTTAAGCTCATTTCCTGGGCTCGGTTCGGCGAAATGGGCAGGCAAAATAAATAAGCGAATAAAACCGAAAGCAGGTCCGCAGACTTTGAAATCTGCGACCTGCTTTTAATATTGTCTGAATTTATCAAATGATTTCGGTCGGGTAGCCCGAGAAGAGGCTCTTTATGAACACGACGATTTTTGTGAAGAAGCCGGAGTTCACTTTTACCTCGCATTTTGCGGCAAGGTCATTGCCGGAGGAATCCTTCAAGGGGCTGCCGTTTTTGTCAACTGCCTTCACAATAAACGTTTTGCCGGATTTAAGCTGACCCGCTTCATACTCTATCGAGTCGGCGCTGCCTGTAGTTTTGAGCCGCTGACCGGTCGCTCCGTCAAACATTGCGAGGCTGCACCCTTCGGGCAAACCGCTTGCCGATGCGGTCACGGTGACGTAGGTTTTATAGTCGACCGTTTTTGAGGATTTGAGATTTATCTTCGTCTTTGCCGCCGAAGCTTCACCCTCGGAAGGCTCGGTAACGTTGATCGCGGTCATCGCGGATTTCGTGACGCCGTTAAAAGTGTAATAAACGGTGAGCGTTTTCGTGCCTGCGGAGCCCGTATCGACCGAAACGTCGTAGTCGGTTATCTCCCTGTGAGAGCCGTCGCTGTAATAAGCCGTCACAACCATTCCAGCCCTGTCAAAGAGCTCGCCCTTCACGTATTCCGTTTTTGAGGGCTGCTCGGTTATCGCGATGTCCTCGGGCACGGTTTCAACCTCTATAACGGCGAATTCGCTGAAATGAGTGGTTTCAAACACGATGTAAACGCCGTCGATGGATGATGTGAATTTAACGAGCGGCTCAACGGGGTCGTCCGTGACGTGATAAACCTTGCATTTGTCGGCGGAAACGCCGTCCGGTATTCTCATCTTAACGGTGACGGCGCCGTCCGGCTGCACCTTGCTGCCGTTGCGGATGAGCGAAATGTCATAGTAAAGCGCGGATTTCACCTTGCCGCCGACGGCAAAATTCGCGGACGAAATATCGGACGGGTCAAGGCGGGTGACCGAAAGAGAAGTGCCGGGATAAATTTCCTTTGCGCTCGAGGTGACGACCACGCCTTCGGCGTTGTTTCTGAGGCTGACGGGAGCGTATTCAAGAGAGTCAATCTTGCCGTTAATAAGCTCCGCGTATGAGTCAACGACCGACTGCATCGTTATGTTGAGAGAGCGGTCAACGGACTGCACGCTCTGGTCGAGCATTGTGAGCGACGCGTTGCTCCAAAGCACTCTGTCAATTCCGTTTGCCCTCGCTATGGCGGCGTCAACCGCGGAATAATCCGCAGGCAGATATTCGAGATTTTCGAGAGCGGAGTTTATATCCGCCGCAAAGCGGGCGACCGCCTCGTAATCGTCGTAGCTCAGGGTGCGGTCAACGGCGTTCACGGCGTCGTCAAGCGCTTTGAGGCTCTCGGGGGTGTAATAAGCTCTGTTAATTGCGTTAGCTCTCGCAACCGCCGCGTCAACGTCACCGTAATCGGCTGCTCTCGCAACAAGCGCGCTTATCGCAAGCTCGATGCTGTCGGCAAAGGCGTCAACTCTGCTCTGATTGGTTATGTCAAGGCCGTATTCAACGCTTTGAAGAGCAAGGTCCAGATTTGCAAGGCTCGCGTCGGTGTATTTCTTTCTGTCAATCGCAAACGAGCGGGAAACAGCCGCGTTCACAAGCGAATAATCCGCTTCTCTGTAAACGAGAGCGCCCACAGCCGCCTCAATTTCGGCGGCGAGAGAGTCAAGGCTGCTCTGCTCCGATATATCCATATCGTAGTCAACGCTCAGCAGCAGGCGGTCAAGCTCAAGCAGGCTGTCCGCCGTGTAAAGCCCTCTGTTTACGGCAAGCGCCCTGTCGAGAGCGTTCCTCATAAGAGTGTAGTCGGCAGGCAGGATTTCAAGGCCGTTAAGAGCGGCTCTGATGCCCGACGCCCATTCGTCTATCTCTTCCTGCATGAGGTTGGTTTTGCCGAAATCGACCGCGGCTACCGCTTCGTCAAGAGCGGCGGCGCTCGCTTCGGTGTACCACGAGCGGTTTATGCCGTTTGCCGCCTGCAAAAGAGAATCAATATCATCAAGATAAAAATCGGGGGTGTCGATAAATTCGTAATTTATGCCGTAGGTTTCGCAATATTCCTGCATTGCGGAATTGCGCACGAGATATACGGTGAAGTCTTCGCCCGCGCTCGAGAAAGCGCCCTCGGGGAAGGTGAGATCAGCCGAGCGGACGGTGATTGATTTGAGGTTTTTATCCGCCGAAAAAATGGCTTTGCCTATTTTCGGCTCGGAATATCCGAAATCAACGCTGAACTCGGTGTTGCCGCCGTCGTATGCGCAATAAGCGAAAGCCTCGTCGCCTATGGAGGTTATGCCGTCGGGCAGGATGATATTCTTTTTGGCGGTAAATCTGAATGCGCCGGGCGCTATCTGCGTAACGGTGGGCGCAACGATTACGGTGTCTTCATAAACAGCCGACGCTCTGATAAGCTCGGTTTTGTCTTTGTTATAGAGGTAAAAGTCGTCGCCGGAGCTGTAATAGAGATTGTCGGGCGACACCTCAAACTTCGTTCTTAAATCAACATTGCTTGTGTCTGTGCAATAAAGCTTTCCGATTTTTTTGACGCCGGATGGAATTTTAAGCAGCGGCAATAAGTTTGAAAACGCAAGGTCGCCTATGTATTCGAGGCTGTCGGGCAAATCGGGCGTTTCAAGCCCGGTGAGGGAAAATGCCGACGTTTGAATTTCTTTAAGTGATGAGTTGTCGGCAAAAATCAGCCTTGTAACGTTTGAGTTGAAGAAAGAGTAGGCGCCGATTATTTCAAGGCTCGCAGGGAAATAAACGGCAACGTTTAACACGCCGCCTTTTGAATAAAACGCACGGTAAGAAATCGAAACGGTGCCGTCTTTAACGTAAAAATCCTGATCCTCAAGCGCGATGTTGCCGACGTAGCTGTAAAGCGTTTTGCCGACGTAAAGAGGCCCGTAAGGCTGAGAGCTCAGCCAAGCCGTGCCCTCAAGAGCTCTTTCGCCGATATATTCTATGCTGTCGGGGAAGGTGATATGAGCAAGGCTGCTTTGCGAATAAAAGGCGCTCTGACCTATGCCTAAGGTGCCTTCTTTTACCTCGATTTCGGTGTCTTCGGTTATCTCGCCTTTATAGCCTATCAGCACGCTGCCGAGATAAACGGGGCCGTCCGGCTGATTTCCGAACCAGTTGCTGTTCCTCAAGTCTGTATTGACCTGCCTCAAGGAATTTTGCTCGGGAATAATTATATTTGCGACGGTTGGGTTTATATGGCAGTCAATGGTTTCAAGGGTCGAAGGCAGATACAGGCTGTTTGTGGATAAAAAATTAAAAACATCTTTGCCGAGCCTTGTGATGCCCTCGCCGACTCGCACGGAGCTGAATCTGTTTGCATAGGAAAGCCACGGCGGCGAAGACTGATCATAATCATAGGTAGCGCCTGTGCCGCTTATTGATAATTCGCCCGTGTTTACGTCATAATACCAGGTCGCGTTCTCGCCGATTGAAAAATCAATCGCGGCGTCGGATTTTAAATTGAAGCCGTAAAATGCGGTTGCCGCGGCGCTGCAGGCGATTAAAAGAGAAAGAAAAACGGAAATGAATTTCTTAACCATGTTTTACCCTCACACAATTACGTAATCAATCGAGTTTTCTTCGGCGTAGGTTTGCGCATAGGAACCCTCGGAGCACCTTATGACGAGCTCGTCGCAGCCGTCAAACGCATCGTCGCCTATGCTGACCACGCTGCTCGGTATGGTGATGCTCTTAAGCTTTGCGCAGCCGTCAAAAGCGCAATCCCCAATGCTTGTAAGGGTTGACGGCAGCGTAACCGAAGTGAGCAGAGCGCAGTCCGAAAACGCCATCTGGCCGATTTTTGCAACTCCGTCGGGAATGGTTACCGAGGTTACGGACGAGCCTTCAAACGCTCTCGCTCCTATTGAAGTAACCTTCGAGCCGTTTACGCTCGAGGGCACCGTCACGGAACTTGACGAGCCGCTGTATTTGCCGAGAACGCCGTCCGAAACCGAAAAATCGTCCGCTGAGCTCTGCGCGGTCGTTGTTGTCACGCTCTTCTGCGTTGTCGTCGCCGCGCTCTTACGGGTGGTCGTTGTGTTATTCTTGGTGGTCGTTTCGGAGCGGCGGCTTGAAGACGATGCTTCTGCCGACGTTTCCGTTACGGAAGCTTCATCGGGCGAAGGCTTTTCGTCGGCTTTTGTCGCCGTTCTGTCCGCCTTCGTTCTCTCCGTGTGCCACGTTGATTTTTCTTTTGCGGTTGTCGAAGCGTTTTCTTCTTTGCCCGAAGAGGGCGTCTGCGTCTTTGCGCTCTCTTTATCGCCGCCGTTTGCTTTTTTAACGGTCGGCGAGTTGCTTTCATCCGCCGGTAAAACGGCGTAGTTTGAAGGCGCCGAAGAGGAGGTTTGCGAAAAATCTCCGTTTTCGAGCGAAATCTCGGTAAAGCCTTCGTTCGTTTGCGCCGAGAGGGATTCGTCATACAAATCCGTTTGGCTGCAGGAATCGTCAGATTCGATAAGCTCCTGCCCGGTATATGCCGCCTCCGCGGCGAACGCTCTCTTGTCAATAACCTTTTTGGCGGCTGCTCCCGAGCCGACCGCAACGGTTGCCGCAACCGCTATCGCCGCGGCCTTTACGGCAACGGAAGCGCCTGCTGCCGCCGCCGCGCCTCCCGCCGATGCCGAAGCTCCCGCGCCCAAAGACGCCGAAGCCGCCGCGCCCGAAGACGAAGCAGCCGATGATGCAGCCGAAACGCCTGCCGCAGAAGCAGTTGACGCCGCCTGACCTGCAAGAGCCGCAGGGATCTGCGACTTCACGTTGTAGGCAAACAGAGCGCCCGCAAGCGGCAAAACGGGCAGGCTCCAAAGCACCGTGCCGTCCTTTTGCATGGCTTTGAGCCGTTTTTCAAGCTCTTTTTTAGCCCCGTGAAGGCGGCTCATGACAGTGCCCTGAGGAATGTCAAGCCTCTCGGCTATTTCCGTGTAGCTGAGATGTTCAAAATAATAAAGCTTTAAGATATCCCGCTTTTTGGGCGGCATACCTTCTATCGCGTCTTTAACCGTCTGAGCAAGGTCGATTTTTTCGAGGTTTTCAAATTCCTTATCCCCGCCGACGTCGTTCATCATTCTGTGAGTTTTTTCTGCCGAAAAAATCTTGAACCGTTTGGTATGGTCTATCAGAATTTTACGGCATTCGTTTATGACTATCTTGTTAAGCCATTTGAGATAAGCCTCCGGTATTCTGAGGTCGGAAATGTATTTTGAAACATAAAGGAAGCTGTTTTGAAGGGCGTCTTCTATATCCTCTTTGCTTTTAAGCAAGGCGGACGCGGCGCTGTAAGCGAACGGCAGGCTCAATTCATACACCTTTTCAAAGGCGCCATCCTCGCCGTTTTTCGCCGCAGTGACCGCGGTCAAAAGCTCTTTTTCGTCTTTGACCTCGACCTCTTCCCCGTCAATATTTTCGGGGACGCCCGAAACGCTTCTTTCATCTTTCATTTTTGTCACCTCCCGCATAAGACGACAAATTTTGCACTCCTTATATTATACTGAAATCGGAATATTAATTCAATAAATTATTCAAAATATATTTTTTTGTAAGTTGAATATTCCTTCGGCTTTTCGTATCTTATTTTATAAAATAAAGAAAGCGACCCGGGAGAAAAAATCTTCCGGGTCGGCTGTATTCTGCGCCTGTTTATAATTATGCGCTTTTATTTTGTCTGAGGCAGGTTGACGGTAAAAACGGTTTTTCCGTTTGCGCTCTCAACGTCGATTTTGCCGCCGTGAAGATAAACTATTTTTTGCGCCACGGCAAGGCCTATGCCCGAGCCTTCGCCCGAATGGGATTCGTCCGCCTGATAAAACTTGTTAAAGACATAGGGCAGGCTCTTCTCCGGTATGTCGGCGCCGAAATCCGCAACGCTCACCGCAACGAAGTTATCGCCCTTTTCCGCGGCGACGGTAAAAACGGTGCCGGGGTCGGAATACTTAACGGCGTTGCCGATTAGGTTGAGCCACACCTGCTTTAAGAGGTCTTCGTCCGCCTCTATCTCTATTTCGTCAAACGGCAGCTCGGGCTCAAGCTGCTTTTCCGTCCACTGATTTTCGAGCAGAAGCACGCAGCCGCGAAGCTGCTCGGAGAGATTGTATCTGCTTTTATCCGTCAGATAAGTCTGCCTCTCTATTTTTGAAAGCTGCAGCATGCCGGTCGCCATATTGAGCAGCCTGTCGGACTCCTCAACTATCACGTCGGTGTATTCCTCTCTCTCCTCTTCGCTCAAATCGCTTCTTTTAAGCAGCTTCGCAAAGCCGGATATCGAAACTATCGGCGTTTTGAATTCGTGAGAAAAATTATTGACAAAATCGGTGTGAAGTATCTCCGTTTTTTCAAGCTGCTCCGACATCTTGTTAAACGCCTCCGTTATTTCGGAAACGGTGTGATACTTGCCGAGAATGGTGTCCGCGTCAAATCTCGCCTTGTAATCGCCCTGAGCGATTCTGTTCATGGCGTTTAATATTCTGTTTATCGGGTTTGTAAGAATTTTGCTTAAAAGAAACGATATTCCCGCGCCCGTAAGCAGGCAAAACAGAATGAAAAGCACTATGAGAAGAGCGTTATTCAGCTTGCCGGGGATTTCGAGAGTGAGAAGGTCGGTTTTTGTTAACGTGACTATCGCCGCCGTAATGAGCAGGATAAAAAGCATGAGTATCGCGAAGGTAACGCCCGCAAACAAAAGCGTGAGCGCAATGCCGGATTTTCTTTTTTCTTTTTTGTCTTCCATTATTTTTTCACCGCCCTGTATCCGAGCCCTCTTACGGACTCAATGGCGAAGGAATCCCATCCTTCAAAGCGTTTTCTGAGCCTGCCTATGTGAACGGTTACCGTTTCCCAGCCCGTTTCGCTGTCCGCTCCCCAGATTTCGTCCATGAGCTGTATTCTCGTGAATATTTTGCCGGGGCACGACAGCAGCTTGTAAAGCAGCAGAAATTCCTTTTGCGGCAGGGTTTGGCTCTCGCCCGTTGCGGTGTCCGTAACGGTGAAGCTGTCAAAATCGAGCTCGGCAGAGCCTACCGTCAGCTTCCTTTCGCTCAGAGCGCCCGACCTTCTCAAAAGAGCCTTTATCCTCAGCAGCATTTCCATTTCGTCAACGGGCTTTGTCATATAATCGTCCGCGCCGGAGATGAAGCCCATGTGCTTGTCGGCGGGCAGATGTTTCGCCGTGAGCATGAGAATGGGTATTTCCACGCCCTGCTCTCTTATGAGAGAGGTGAATTCGTAGCCGTCCATTTTGGGCATCATTATGTCGAGCAAAATTATGTCAACGTGCTCCTTGTCAAGCGCGTCGAGCGCTTCCTCGCCGTTTTGGGCGGTCACGACCGTGTAATTCTCTTTTTCGAGCACTGCCTTGAGCAGCCGTCTCGTGTTTTTGTCGTCGTCAACTATAAGCACCCGAAACATGATAAACCTCCGTAAGAAATCGGATTTGCCGGTAAACGCGCGCCCCGGTCAGACGGGGTTCCTGCGGTAATGGAAAAGATATTGCTGGGCTATGCCGCGCACGCCGTTTGCGCACTCCGGCAAGCCGTTAGGATAGGTTTCGGCAAGAATTTTTTTGACCCACGTGTCAACGGGCAGGGCGTCGACCTTGCCGAAGCCGTAAAGCAAAACGCAGGCGGCGACCTTGTCGCCCACTCCCTTTATTTTTTTGAGCTCTTCGGCGGCTTCCTCAAGCCCGAGAGAGTCTATTTTGTCAAAATCGACCTCGCCGTTCGTCACCTTTTCGGCGGCGTCGATAATATATTTCGTTCTGAATCCCGCTCTTATGGGCGCAAGCCCTTCTTCGCCCGCTTCGAGCACCTTTTCGGGCGGCGGAAAAGCAAAATCGCCGCCTCCGAGGTCGTCGCCGAGGCTCTCGCAAAGGCGGGCTATAATGCCCTTTATGCGGGGGATGTTGTTGTTTTGAGAAATGATAAACGAGCAGAGCGTTTCCCACGGCTCCTGGCGCAGAATTCTGATGCCGGGGTAAGCCTCGACCGCCTGCTTTAAATATTTGTCCTCCGAGAATTTTTCGTAAAGAGCGGGGTAATCTCTGTCAAGGTCGAGATATTTTCTCCACACCTCGTTGAACTCCTTTTCATCCACTCCGTAAAAGTATGCCTCGTTGCCGTTTTCTCTGACTGTCAGAGCCCTGCCGAACGCCACGCCGTGGATTGAGCCGTCCTCTCTCTTTTCCCAGCGAAATGCCTGGCCGCAGTCAAAAGAAAGAGAAATATCGAGGGCATTTTTGTGCAATACATAGAAATTTTTTTCGTTCATAATTTTGCCTCAATTTGTGAATAAGTTAAGTTTTTCACGTTGAAAATCCTTTAAATTCAATGCTTTTAGGTTGAATTATTCACTTTATTCACACAGTTATTCACTTTTTTTCACTTATTTCGTGAGATTTTCACCCAATGTGAACAAACGGTTTTAAGCTCGCATTCGGGGCATTTCGGGCGGGATGAAACGCACGTATCCCTGCCGTGCAAAACGCATCTGTGGCAAAAATCGTTGCTCTCTTCGGGGGGCAGAAGCTTCCTCAAAGCGTTTTCAACGCTCACCGGATTTTTGGTGTCAACGAGCCCCAAAAGATTGGATATTCTGATAACGTGAGTGTCTGTGACCACGGCGGGAGCGCCGTAAATATCGCCCATAATGAGGTTTGCCGTCTTCCTGCCGACGCCGGGCAAAGCGGTAAGCTTTTCGATGGAATCGGGCACTTTTCCGCCGTATTCGTCCCTGATAATGCGGCACATTTCAACGATGTCTTTCGCTTTAATTCTGAAAAATCCGCAGGGATGTATGATTTTTTCTATATCTTCAACGTCGGCGTTTGCGTAGTCGTCCGCCGTTTTGTATTTTTCAAAAAGCTCGGGCGTAACGATATTCACCCTCGCGTCCGTGCACTGAGCGGAGAGCCTCGTCGCTATGAGAAGCTGCAGAGGGTCGGCAGCGTTCAGCGAACAAATTGCGTCCGGATATTTTTCTTTAAGGGCATTTACGGCAAACAAGGCCTTTTCTTTTTTTGTCATTGTTCATCCTCCCCGTTTTGCGCGCCGCGTTTTATGCAATTATACAATATTTGGGAACAAATTTGAAGATTTATGTAAAATTTTTTTGTTAAGCTCCTATTTTATTGATTTTAGCCCTTCTTTGTGATATTTTTATAATGTAATAACGAAAACAGGCGGCCGCCGTCGGCATTCTGGCAGAAGCGGCTGCTTTCTGAGAAACGGAGGATACAGGCATGAAAGACAAAATGACGGCTGTTATTGCCGTTGCGCTGAGCCTTTTAATGATCGCCTCGGTGTTTACTGCCTGCTCGTTCGGCAAAAAAGACAGCGAAGAGAGCACCACTCTTTCGCCGGACGATTCCTGGCGCCCGGGTTCAAACGAAACCTACGAGCCCGTTGAGGTGGAGAGCGTTGAGCTTGCCGCCATTGTTTCCAAAGCGCTGGGCGATGAAGCGGCTGATTTTAACGGCGACCTTGCTTCCCTCGATGAGGAGCAGCTTGAAAAGGTTAAAAAGACTGCCCGCGAAGAAGGCTACGTGGTCGAAACCGACGAAAACGGCGACACCGTGATACTTAAAGACGGCAACGTAAAAGTGAGCGAAGCTCCGTCCGAAAAAGCGCAGGAAATTCTTTCCGAAGCGGGAGTCGAAAAGACCACCGGGCTCTCAAGAGAGCAGTATGAAAGAGTTTCAAAGGCCGCGGAAGATAAAGGCGTTACTGCCGTAACGGATAAGCAGGGCAATCTTACCATGGTTGAAACGTCCGTTGTTCCCACGTCCGCTCCCGTTAACACTACCGACCCCATTAAGACTACGGGCTCGGGCAGCTCCCAGACCACACGAACTACGGCTCCCACGACCGCCGGCAAAACCACCTCGCAGACCAAAGTGACCGTGTCGCCCGGCGGCAACACTTCCGCGTCATATTCGAGCCAGTCCACCACCATAGGCTACAAGGTGACCAACATGGCAAGGTCAACCGGCAACACCTACGGCGCAAAGGGCAGCAGCGTATTCACCGCGAACGCCTATACCTCCGACGGCTCGGTAATGGCAGGCAACACTTATTCGAGCGAAGAGGCTGCGTCCGGCTCCTACTCAAACGGACTTGTCGCGAAATATAAGGAAAACGGCAAAAAGCAGTGGTCCGACGTCATAAGCTCCGACGATATGACCATGCTTGAAGACGTTGCGGTGCTCACCGACGGCAGCATAATAGCGGTCGGCGACACTATCGGCGAAAACATCGTTTCCGACTCCGCCTACAAGTGCAAGGGCACCTGCGAGGGCGTTATGGTCAAATATTCGTCAAGCGGCAAGCGCCAGTGGATAAAGATATTCGGCGGCAGCGGCGGAGATATTATTTACTCCGTTGCGGCAACGAGCGACGGCGGCTTCATTATCGGCGGCAAATCCGATTCTGCCGATTTCGACCTCAAGAACGTTTCTTCCGAAAAGGTAAAAGCCTTCGTAGCAAAATGTGACGCGAACGGCTCCCTTCAATGGGTCAAAGCTATCGGCGCGTCAAAGCACAACACGGTCAAAGACCTCGCCGTTGACAACGCCGGCAACATATTCGCGGTTATTGAAACGCTCGCCACCGACGGCGATTACGCAAGCCTTCCCGGCGCTTCAAACGGCAAAAAATACAGCGTGGTCGAAAAGCTTGACGCTGCCGGCAACAAGATTTGGATTAAGGACCTTTACGAAACGGGCCAGACCAATATAGTTTCCGTCGCTGCCGACAATGAGGGCGGCTGCGTTGTGGCGGGCTCCTACGCCTGCGGCAAATCCGGAAACGGAGGATCATTCTCAAATCTCTATAACGGCGGCTCCGCCGGCACTTACGACGGCATCATCGTTAAGCTCTCGCAGGGCGGCTCGTTCAAATGGCTCCTTCCTCTCATCGGCTTCCAGAGCGACTACGTGACCGACATCGTTCCCGTTAAGGGCGGCTACGCCTTCACCGGCTACACCACCTCCACCAACAGAGATTTCGCCTTCACCAATAAGGGCGATTACGACAGCTTCGTCGGCTCCGTTAGCGACAACGGCAGGCTGACCGTAATGAGATCGTTCGGCGGCTCCGCTTCCGACAGAGCCATGGCGCTCTGCTCAAACGGCACCGATA
>CAJOLX010000021.1 GCA_905235625.1 uncultured Clostridia bacterium | reverse complement strand
GTGGAGCCGGGCGACATAGTGCTTCTTTGCACCGACGGCCTCACTAACTACACCGATCTCGGCGACCTCGCGAGGGGAACCTCGGGCAGCTCGCTTGACAAATACGTTACGGAGCTCGTTAACAAAGCAAATGAAAACGGCGGCGGCGACAATATCACCGCGGTTGCCGTTCAGATATGAAGGAAGGGCGGCAGATTATGGATAATTACACAGGCAAGAGACTTGACGGCAGATATGAAATACAGGAGGTTATCGGCGTAGGCGGTATGGCGGTCGTTTACAAGGCCTACGACAATATTGACGACAGGATAGTCTCCGTAAAAATACTCAAAGACGAATTTCTCGCGAACGAGGAATTCCGCAGAAGATTTAAAAACGAATCAAAAGCCATTTCCCTGCTTTCACATCCCAATATTGTGAAGGTTTATAACGTCAATTACGGCGACAGGCTGCAATATATCGTGATGGAATACGTTGAGGGCATCACTCTCAAGGAATACATCGAGCAGCAGGGAAGGCTCGGCATTAAAGAAACCATTCATTTCACCACTCAGATTTTGAGGGCTTTACAGCACGCTCACGACAAGGGCATTATTCACAGGGACATTAAGCCCCAAAACATTCTTCTGCTCTCAAACGGCAACATAAAGGTGACGGATTTCGGCATCGCCCGCTTCAGCTACAGCGACACCAAAACCATGACCGACTCCGCCATCGGCTCCGTTCACTACATAAGCCCCGAGCAGGCGAGAGGCAATTCGATAGACGAGAGAACGGATATTTATTCCGTGGGCGTCGTGATGTATGAAATGCTCACCGGCACTCTTCCGTTCGTTTCGGATAACAGCGTTTCCGTTGCGCTCATGCAGCTTCAGAGCGACGCGAAGAGCGTAAGAGAGATTAACCCCAACATTCCCGTAGGCCTCGAGCAGATAGTCAAAAGGGCTATGGAGAAGGATACGAGGCAGAGGTATCAGACAGCGAGCGAAATGCTGCTTGACATTGAAGAATTCAAAAGAAATCCCAACATAAAATTCAGGCAGGATTATTTTGTCGATTCCGACCCCACCAAGTTTGCCATGCCCGCCTCCACACCTGCGCCCGCGCAGCCCGCGAAGGTGACGAAGCAGGAGGTCGCGTCAGATGACGACGAGGGCGACGAGCCGGGGAGACGAGGCGGAAAGGCGGGATTTATTGCCGTCGGAATTCTGTTGGGGCTCCTCGTAGTGGGCCTTGTGGTGTTTTCCGGGCTTTACTTCTTCACGGACGTGTTCTCGAAGGAGTATGAATCCGTGCCGAGCTTTGTCGGGCTCGATTACGAAACCCAGATAAAAGAAAATTCGGATTATAAGGACTTTACCTTTGAAGTGGTTTACGAGCCCAATTCTCTGCTGAACGACGGCATGGTTTATGACCAGGATCCGCCCGCAAACAGAAAAATGGACGACGCGAGCAAAACGATTATCCTTTACGTCGTGAGCAACAGCGAGCCGATAAGAGTGCCGGACGTCAGCGGCATGATGTGGGAAGCGGCAAAGACTATGCTCGAAAACAAGGGCTTTAAAGTGAGCCTTCTGCCGACAATCAGCGCCACCATAGAATACGGCACCGTCATAAAGACCAACCCCGCCAAGGATACCGAGGCGGAGCCGGGCAGCACGATAACGATTTATTACGCGAGTGACGAAGACCTCATCGAAGTGCCCTATATAGTCGGCTGGGATTACAACATGGCAAAGGATAAGCTCGAGTCCATGAACCTTGCCTTAGACACTAACTACGAGGAGCGGGCAAGCGACCTGCCCAAGGGCGAAATTATCGCTCAGAACCCCGAAAAGGGCGATAAAGTAATAGAAGGCACGAGAATATCGGTGGTTGTGAGCAGCGGCGTGCCGGAGGTTATGACGGCAAGCATCACCATTCAGCTGCCCTCCAATCAGACAAGGCAGAGCTTTGACGTTTACGTTAACAACGAGAGCGTTTTGAGCAAGAGCATCATGATGGACGGCGCGAACTACACCTTCACCGTTTCGGGCTCCGATTCAGCCGCCTCGCTCAAGGTTTATATCAACAATTCGGAATATTACAGCTGCACGGTCGATTTCACGAGAAATCCCGCGGGCGTGTCAAATGAAAAATACGCATACAGGTCATCGGGCGCATACACGGCAGTTTTGCCCGACGTAACGGGTCAGCCCATGTCGGTAGCGAGAAGCACACTTGCCTCGCGCGGATTTACAAACGTTACGGTGGAATATACTCAGGTAACCGACATTGCCCGCGACGGCATTGTAATCAAGCAGTCGCCCGAGGGCTCAAGCACGTCGTCTATCGTTGACAGGCTGACGGGCTCCATTCCCACCGATACAAAAATCGTGCTGACAGTCGGTCAGCGCGAAGGCGTGTAAATATTTGAGGCAATATTTACGGGCTTTTCGAGGATTGAGAAAGAGGGATTGTTATGACTAAAGAAGGTATTATTTTAAAAGGCATAGGCGGTTTTTACTATGTAAAAGCCGACGGCGAGGTTTATGAATGCAAGGCTAAAGGCATATTCCGCATGGAAGGCATAAAGCCCCTTGCAGGCGACAGAGTCACCATAAGCATAAACGAAAACGCCGAAAACACAATTGAAGAAATCAAACCCCGCACCACCGTTATGGTGCGTCCTCCCGTGGCGAATATCGACAGGCTCTTTATAATTTCCTCCACCATAGAGCCCCGCCCCGTGCTGCTCATAATAGACAAGCTCACGGCGATAGCGGTTGACAAGGGAATTGAGCCGATAGTCGTTTTCACAAAGTGCGACAAGGCTAACGGCGAGCGCTACGCTTCCATTTACCGCAAGGTGAATATCAAGGCTTTCTGCGTTTCGTGCAAAACGGGCGAGGGCATTGACGAGGTGAGAGCGGAGATTGCAGGCCACATAAGCGCCTTCGCCGGCAACACGGGCGTCGGCAAATCCTCTCTGCTTAACGCTATTGAGCCGTCGCTGAACCTTAAAACGGACGAAATCAGCGACAAGCTCGGCAGAGGCAAGCATACCACCCGCCACAGCGAGCTGTTTGAAATCTGCGGCGGCTTCGTCGCAGACACTCCGGGCTTTGCTTCCATAGTGTCGGAAGACAGCGAATACGTTGACAAGGACAATCTGCAATATTGCTTCAAGGAGTTCGCTCCTTATCTCGGCAAATGCAAATTTTCAACGTGCCGCCACTGTACCGACATGGGCTGCAAAATAATCGAGGCTGTCGATATGGGAGAAATCCCCGTTTCAAGGCACGAAAGCTACAAAACGCTTCTTGAGCAGGCGGAGCTTGCGGGGAACAATTACGATTAAGCCAAAAAATTCCGATTAAAAAGCGAGCGGGGCTCAGACAAAGGTCTGAGCCCCACATTTCTTATTGGCATAATCTTTTGTGTTTTGTTCTCTTCTTGTTAGCACCCATAAGGGCTTCCATATTAAGATGAAGACGCCGTTTTCTCCGTCCGTAGACAGTGCTGTTGCACGGCAAGGACGGAAAAATGGCGAAAAGCAAAAAAATATAAACAAACGAGCGTAGAGATTTCGGAGAAAAGAAAAGCAAGGTGCGAGATATAATTTCGCACCATGCTGTTTTTTTCAATATACTTTTTGCTTTGTTCTTCGCTTAATACGGAAGCCCCATCAATAGCAGTGATTGGTTGCTACTATATCTACACCTGTTTCGCAAACGTTCTTTATCAGCACGTCGCCGAGCTCCACCGGAGCGTTCACACGCGCCGCGTTTATTTCTTTCATGCAGTCGAATATCTTTTCTTTGGGGAGGGGAGAAGAGGATTTGCACGGCACAACGGCGTGTTCGCCGCCCTCAACTCTCACCGTCGTGGCGAGGCTTCTCTGCGGATGAGTTATCTCGTTTTTGGCGTAAGCTTCGCCTCTTTTGCAGGTGTTGCCCGTTATGCTCGTTATTTCTCCGCCGTCGTTTAATTCAACGGTTATCGAGCAGCCCATGGGGCATGTAACGCAGGTTATGTTTTTTGTCATCCTATCACACCTCCACGGAAATTTCTATAACTCCGTCCTTTGAGAAGGAAGAGAGCATATCTTTTTTGATTATCACGTTTTCCATTTCGCCGGGAGCGAGCCTCGGGCGCTTGCGGCTTATGATTTCTTCGCCGTTGTATTTGACCTTGACCGTCGCGTTTTTAAATGCGCTGCCCACTCTGAAAAACAGCTTAACGTCATCGTTTGCGTTAAGGTTTATCTTTTGCGGCACGATGTATCTCACGGCGCCCACGCCCTTGGTGGCTATGCGGTCGCCCTTTGTTTTTTTGCCCTGAACGTAAGCTGCCGCGCCCTCGCCGGCGGTCTGGCTCTCAAGAGTAACAAAGTCAACGAGGTCGTGCACGTGAAGCACGTTGCCGCAGGCGAAAACGCCTTCCTTGCTCGTTTCTCTCATTTCGTCAACTATCGCTCCGCTCGTCACCGGGTCAAGCTCGATGCCGACGGCTCTCGTGAGCTCATTTTCGGGTATAAGACCTACCGAGAGCAGCAGGGTGTCGCACTCAATGTATCTTTCCGTGCCGGGGATGGGTCTGCGGTTTTCGTCAACGTTTGCTATCGTAACTCCCGTCACTCTGTCTTTGCCGTGAATGTCAATGACGGTGCAGCTCAAATAAAGGGGAATGCCGAAGTCGTCAAGGCACTGCACGATGTTTCTCGTCAGTCCGCTCGAATAGGGCATAACCTCGCAAACGCACTCAACCTTTGCGCCCTCAAGGGTCATTCTTCTTGCCATGATAAGGCCTATGTCGCCCGAGCCGAGTATAACAACCTTTTTGCCGGGCATATAACCGTCAATGTTAACGTATTTTTGAGCCGTGCCCGCGCTGAGTATTCCGCTCGCTCTCGTGCCCGCGATGTTGAGAGCGCCTCTCGGCCTCTCTCTGCAGCCCATTGCGAGGATAACGGCTTTTGCCTTTATTTCAAGCAGACCGTCCTGCTTGTTAACGGCGTAAACCACGTTGTCGTCGGTTATTTCAAGCGCCATGGTGTCGAGCTTAAACTCAATTCCCTGCTCGTTTACCTGCTTTATGAATCTGTCGGCGTATTCGGGGCCGGAAAGCTCCTCGCCGAAATATTGAAGGCCGAATCCCGTGTGAATGCACTGCTCGAGAATTCCGCCGAGCGATTCCGCTCTTTCAATAATGAGAATACTGTCAATGCCGCATTCTCTTGCTTTAAGTGCAGCCGCCATACCTGCGGGGCCGCCGCCTACAATTACTATATCATAGCTGAGCATTGCCGTTATCTCCTTATTTCGTTCTGTCATAAAGTATTTTTGAATCCCCGCCGAATTTGGTGATTTCGTTGATCTCAACGCCGAGCTCTTTCGCAAGCAGCTCCACAACCTTTGAGCCGCAGAAGCCGCCCTGGCAGCGGCCCATGCCCGCTCTGGTTCTTCTCTTCACTCCGTCAACGTCTCTCGCGCCTACCGGGGATTTTATTGCGTCGAGTATTTCGCCCTCGGTAATGGTTTCGCAGCGGCAGACTATTCTGCCGTAAGAGGGATTTTCGGCAATGAGCTTCGCTCTTTCTTCATTTGTCATGTGCCTGAATCTTACGGGCTCGGGCCTTACGGGGTCAAATCCTTCACTCGGCTCTTTGCCCGCGTCGGAAGCGATTATTCCGGCTATCATTTCGGCTATTGCGGGAGCAGCCGAGAGACCCGGCGATTCAATGCCCGCGGCGTTTATGAACTTATCATTCTTTTCGCTTCTGCCTATTATGAAATCGTCGCTTTCAAGGTGCGCTCTGAGACCGGCAAACGAAGTTATAACCTCTCTCGTGGTTATCGAGGGAGCGGTCTTTCTCGCTTTTTCAAGCACGTAAGCGAGGCTGTCGGCGGTGGTGTCGATGTTTTCTTTATCTTCAATGTCCTTCGCCGTCGGGCCGAGAAGCAGGTTGCCGTCAACAGTAGGGGTGACGAGCACGCCCTTGCCCATCGGGTTGGGGCACTGGAAAATCACGTGATTTACGAGCCCTCCGACAGTTTTGTCGCAGAGCATGTATTCGCCCTTGCGGGCAATAACTTTGAGCGAATCGTCGCCTATGAGAGCGGCGATTTCGTCGCAGTTAACGCCTGCGGCGTTTACGATATAGGAGGCTTTTATCCGGTCTTTTCCGTCCGATACGGTGAAAGCTTCGCCGTCGTAATCAATGCTTGTTACGGCAAAGTTTCTGAAAAACTCCGTTCCGTTGGCGGCGGCGTTTTCGGCGGCGGCTATAGTCAGCTCGTAGGGGCAAACTATGCCGGCGCTCGGAGCGAGCAGAGCGCCCTTCGCATCGGGATTTACGTTGGGCTCAAGCTCTTTGAGCTTTTCGGCGCTTATGATTTCAAGACCTTCAACGCCGTTTTTAACGCCTCTTTCATAGAGAACGTCAAGCGTTTTCAGCTCTTCGTCGCTGAAAGCCACAACGAGAGAGCCTATGCCTTTAAACGGCACGTGAAGCTCCGAGCACACTTGCGGCATGAGAGCGGTGCCTCTTACGTTGAGCTTTGCTTTCAAAGTGCCGTTTACGGCGTCAAAGCCGGCGTGCACTATGGCTGAATTGGCCTTTGTCGTGCCCATTGCAACGTCGTTGCGTTTTTCGATAAGCGCAACCTTCAAGTCGTATCGGCTCAGCTCGCGGGCTGTTAACGCGCCCACAACGCCTGCGCCGATTACTGCAACGTCATAGATCATACCTGTTTGCCTCCGTGTTTTTTTCTCATTTAAAAATTGTAACATTTTAATTCGTCTGTTACAAGCCTCAATTATTAAAAAATTTTTAAATTTTAATTTCATAATTATGCCGAAATCGGGCGGCAAAGTGTTTTGCGGCAATTTAAAGCTGCACGAGCTTCATCACTTCGCCGACTTTTTCGTTTATTATGAAGTCAAAGCTTCCGTCCATTGCCGTCGCGTCGCGGTTAATGAGCGCCATATTATCGCCGCGAAAATATCTTATAAACCCTGCGGCGGGGTAAACGTTGAGCGACGTGCCTGCGACTATCATGAGGTCCGCCGAAGCGATTTCACGAACGGCTCCGTTTATCACTTTTTCGTCAAGCGGCTCTTCATAAAGCACGACGTCGGGTTTGATTATACCCGAGCATTCGCATCTCGGAACGCCCTGCGAATGCGCCACGTATTCCGCGGAGTAGGCTTTGCCGCACCTCATGCAGTAGTTTCTGTGCACGCTGCCGTGAAGCTCATACACTCTTTTGCTGCCTGCGGCGGAGTGCAGGCCGTCGATGTTTTGCGTGACGACCGCCACGTGTTTGCCGCTTCTTTCAAGCTCCGCGAGCTTTAAATGAGCGGCGTTCGGCTTTGCGTCGGGGTAGTAAAAATATTTGCGGTAAAACTCGTAAAACTCCTCGGGATGCGCGTCAAAAAAGCTGCGGCTTATTATCGTTTCCGGCGGATATTTTGCCTTTTGCATATAAACGCCGTCCGCCGAGCGAAAGTCTGGTATGCCGCTTTCGGTGGATACTCCCGCTCCGCCGAAAAAGACGATTCTTTCACTTTTTTCAATCATGCTTTTAAGCCTTTCGATTTTTTCGTAATCCGTAAAAATCACCCCGTTCAAAATTATTCTCAATTACAATTTATCACAACTTGTGGTGCGTAATCAAGAGCGAAGCCACAAAATACGGTAATTTTTTGTTGCATTCTGTATTATTTACTGTTATAATAAAATATCAAACTATGCAAACTTTTTATCATATACGGAATTAATCGTAACGGAGATGAGATAATTGCCTGATAAGGGAAAAAATAACGGCGGCGCTTCCTCAAAATCCACTAAAAAGCCCGCGTCCGGTCAGAAAAAACCCGCTTCAAAATCAATGGCGGCGGAAGAAGCCGCAAAAACGGGCATGAACAGGCAGACTGCCGCGATTATTTTTGCGGCAGCGGCGGCGTTTCTTTTTGCCGTGGCAGTCATTGAAGGAGAGAGCGTGTGGAGCTATATGCACGGCTTTATGTTTTCCGTGCTCGGCGCCTGCGCTTACGTGATACCATTCCTGTTTCTTTACATTTCAATAGTTTACGCCAAAGAAAAATCCACGAGCAACGTGACCGCCAATCTCGTTACGGCGGGCGCCGTGCTCATTTTAGTGTGCAGCTGCGTGCATATATTCTCGTGCGAAGCGGAATACCTTTCGGGCGCGACCCTCGCGGCTCAGATAAGCGATTCATGGCGCATTTCGACCGCTCACAGAAGCGGCGGCGTGGTAGGCGCTCTCATAGGCGGAGGGCTCTCAAAGCTTTTCGGCAAAACGGGAGCCGCGATAACCGTTGTAATTTTGCTCATAGTATTTTTGCTTTTGCTCACCGGCACGTCGCTCCCCATTCTGTTTTCGCTTTTCCGCAAGCCTGTTAAGAAGGTCACCGAGGTAACGGAAGAAAGAATGGCGCAAAGCGCAAAGCGCCGCGAAGAAAGGAAAAAAGAGGAGGAGCTCGAAAAAGAAGAGGGCGAAGAAGGCGGCGAAAAAGAAGCTCCCCAAAAGACCTCAAAGCCTTTGGGCATAAGAAAAACTCCGCCCACAATAAACAATACCGCCGCCGTTTCCGACACTTTGATAGAGCCGCCGATGGCAGGCGTAAAAACGCCGAAGCCCTCAATCGACATACCGGTTGAGCCCGTCGCTCCCGCGGTGAAAATCGCGGAGCCCGAAGAAAAAACCGAGAAGCCCAAAAAGCCCGCGAAAAAGACGCCGAAACCCATTTCAAAAGAGAATAAAGAGCAAGCAAAAGAGCCCGAAAAGCCTGCCGTGAAGGCTCCCGACAAGAAGCCCGCAGGCGCAAAGGGCGAATACGCTTTGCCCCCGATAGATTGCCTCAAGCTCTCCGAGAGCATCACCGCCGAGGATTTTGAGAGCGAAACGCAGAGAGGCTCAAGGCAGCTTATAGAAACGCTCGAGAGCTTTAAAATCCACGCCTCCGTAACCGCCATAAGCAAGGGTCCGTCAGTTACGAGATACGAGCTCGTGCCCGAAGCGGGCGTCAGAATAAACCGCATAACCGCGCTCGCGGACGACATCGCTCTGCGCCTCGCGGCAAAGAGCGTTAGAATAGAAGCTCCCATTCCGGGCAAAGCCGCCATAGGCATAGAAGTGCCTAACAGCGCAAAATCCACAGTGTCAATGCGTGAAGTTATTGACACCGACGTTTTCAGAGCGGGCAGCGCGAAGAGCAAATTAAACGTTGCTCTCGGCAAGGATATAGCCGGCAATATCATCACCGCCGACCTTGCTAAAATGCCTCATCTGCTCGTCGCAGGCACCACAGGCTCGGGCAAATCCGTTTGCCTCAATTCAATGATAATCAGCATTCTCTATAACGCGAGCCCCGACGAAGTAAAGCTTTTGATGATTGACCCGAAGATGGTCGAATTCACCGTTTATAACGGCATTTCACACCTCGAAGTGCCCGTGGTTTCAAACCCGAGAAAAGCGGCGGGCGCGCTCTCGTGGGCAGTGAGCGAAATGGAGAAAAGATACGCTCTGTTTGCCGAAAATAACGTCAGAGACATAAAGGGATACAACAACCTTTGCGAGATGGACGATTCTCTCGTGAAGATGCACCGCATAGTCATATTCATTGACGAGCTTTCCGACCTTATGATGGCGTCGCCCAAAGAGGTTGAAGATTCCATTTGCCGCCTTGCCCAGATGGCGAGAGCGGCGGGTATTCACATGGTTATAGCAACTCAGAGGCCCTCCGTTGACGTTATCACCGGCATAATCAAAGCGAACATTCCCTCAAGAATTTCACTGTTCGTTTCGTCTCAGGTGGATTCGAGAACCATTCTTGACCAGAGCGGCGCGGAGAAGCTGCTCGGCAACGGCGATATGCTGTTCAGCCCCGTCGGCTCTTCAAAGCCTCAAAGAGTGCAGGGCTGCTACATTTCGGACGAAGAGGTCGAAAGCGTAGTAAGATATATCAAGTCCCAGGGCGAAGGAAAATACAGCGACGAAATCATTAAAGAAATCGACGCCAAAGCCGCTGCGGCGGACACCAAGAAGGGCTATGACAGCGACGATGACGGCGACGCTCTCGACCCGATGTTTGACCAGGCGGCGGAGGTCGTTATAGAAGCGGGCGGCGCTTCAACCACCATGCTTCAAAAGAAGCTGAAGCTCGGCTACGCAAGGGCTTCCAGAGTTATGGACCAGCTTGAGGAGAGGGGAATAGTAGGCCCCTCGGAGGGCGCAAAGCCGAGAAAAGTTATGCTTTCAAAGCAGCAGTGGTATGAGATGCAGGCGCTTTCTCAGGGCTCCGGCGCGGCGAATAAAAACGTTCAGCTCGAATTCAGCGACGCTTCGTATGAAGAAGACTTGACGGAAGACGAATTTGAGCCAGATAACGAATTTGAAACAGACGAGCCCGAAGAAATCGAAGAGACTGAAGAGGACGGCTTTGCCGACATTTACGAAGACGACGAAGAAGAGCCCGTAGAAGCCGAGGCAGAAACAGTCGAAGCAGAAGATGCCGAGGCAGAAGAAGTCTATGACGAACATGAAGAATACGCCGAATTGGATGATGAATCCGTTCCTTGGGAAAATAACATTATAAAATTCGGCAGACCCGCTTCCTCCGAGGCGGAAGAAATAAGGGAAGAGCCTGAAGAAGAATATGACGACGAGCTCGAATTTGAAGAGATAGAGGAAGACCCGGCTCCCGAATATGACGACGAGCTCGAGTTTGAAGAAATTGAGGAAGACCCCGCCCACGAATACGGCGATAAGCCCGAAATTGAAGCGGCGGGGGAAGACGGCGAGCCCGATGAAGATGACGGCGAAAACGATGACGAGGACGAAGATCTCGAGCCCGTTTCCATTGACGATATTTTTTCGGACGATGATTTTCTTACGGATGAAACCGACTTTTTTGAAGACTGATTTTTACTTATGAGCTTTTTACCCGTTTCAAAAGAGGATATGGAGCTGCGCGGATGGGAGCAGGTTGATTTCGTTTACGTCAGCGGAGACGCTTACGTTGACCACCCTGCTTTCGGCGCCGCCATAATAACGAGAGTGCTTGAAAACGAAGGCTTCAAGGTTGCCGTGCTCGCTCAGCCGGATTGGAGAAGCGTAAAGGATTTCAAGCGCTTCGGCAAGCCCAGGCTCGGCTTCATGGTCAGCAGCGGAAATATCGACTCCATGGTCGCTCATTACACGGTCGCGAAAAAGCGCCGCTCAACGGATTCTTATTCCCCGGGCGGCAAAACGGGTTTAAGGCCAGGCAGAGCCGTTATAGTCTATTGCAACGTGATAAGGCAGGCTTACGGCGACGTGCCGATAATAATCGGCGGGCTTGAAGCGTCGCTCAGACGGTTCGCTCATTACGATTATTGGGACGATAAGGTAAGGCGCTCCATCCTTTTTGATTCGCAGGCGGATATCATTTCTTACGGCATGGGCGAAAGGTCTGTTGCCGAAATAGCTCACAGGCTTGACGGCGGCGAAAAGATAAGCGATATAAGAGACGTCAGAGGCACCTGCTACGCCGTTGACGTGAGAGAAACTCCCTACGGCGGCGCCGAATGCCCGTCGTTTGAAAACGTTGTTAAATCCAAAAAAGAATACGCCGTTTCGTGCCGCATCCAGCAGGATGAGCAGGACGCTTTCAGAGGCAAAACGGTAAAGCAGAGGCACGGCAATAAGATGCTCGTGCAAAATCCTCCCGCTCTGCCGCTTACCACGCCCGAGCTCGACGCCGTTTACGCTTTGCCCTATGAGAGAACTTATCACCCCTCATACGAGAAGGATAACGGAGTGCCGGGCATAGAAGAAGTGCGCTTTTCAATAACGCACAACCGCGGCTGCTTCGGCGCGTGCAACTTTTGCTCGCTCGCTTTTCACCAGGGCAGATACGTCACCGTAAAGAGCGAGCAGGCGATACTTGACGAAGCGAAAAAGCTGACGGAACTGCCCGATTTCAAGGGTTATATTCACGATATAGGCGGCCCCACCGCCAATTTCAGGCGGCCTTCCTGCGACGGGCAGGAGGAGAGAGGCCTGTGCAAGGGCAAAAAATGCCTTGCCCCTCAGCCTTGCCCCAATCTCAAAGTTGACCACAGCGAATATCTTGACATTCTGCGCAAGGTGCGCGCTCTGCCGGGCGTTAAAAAGGTGTTTGTGCGCTCGGGCATAAGATACGATTATCTGCTTGCCGACGAAGACGACACGTTCCTTCGTGAGCTTGTGAAATACCACGTCAGCGGTCAGCTCAAGGTCGCTCCGGAGCATTGCTCCGCCGCCGTGCTTGACAAAATGGGCAAGCCGCATATAGAAGCTTACATTGAATTTTCAAAAAAATATTTTTCTCTCAGCCAAAAGGCGGGCAAGGAGCAGTATCTCGTGCCTTATCTTATGTCGTCTCACCCGGGAAGCGGGCTCAAAGAAGCGATAGAGCTTGCTCAGTTTCTCAAGAAAAACGGCATAAGGCCCGAGCAGGTGCAGGATTTTTATCCTACGCCCGGCACCGTATCCACCTGCATGTATTATACGGGTCTTGACCCATACACGATGAAAGAGGTTTACGTTGCCGTGTCGCCGCACGAAAAGCTGCTGCAAAGGTCGCTTTTGCAATATTACGACCCGAAGTATGCCGACAACGTACGCGAGGCTCTCATCAAGGGCGGCAGGCGCGACCTGATAGGATATTCGGACAAATGCCTTGTAAGACCCGCGTCGGGCGGAAATTACGGAAGCAATGGAAAAAAGAAAACAGGCAACTCAAAAAAGTAAGTTCATAATATACGCTCTCGTCGTCGCTTTGCTGCTCGCGGCTGTCACGGCGTGGGCGCTGCTCAGCGACGAAAACGAAAGCTTTTCAAACACTCTGGGCAAATTCGGCGAAAGCTCCGATATTGAGCCGGGGCTCACCGTCACGTTCGTTGACGTAGGTCAGGGCGACTGCGTTTATCTCGAGTGCGGCGGCATGAAAATGCTTGTTGACGGCGGAGAAAAATATTGCGAAAAGACCGTTTCGGAGTTTCTTTATTCGCGCTCGGTCCGCTCGCTCGATTACGTTGTCGCAACACATCCGCATTCGGACCACATCGGCTCTCTGCCCTATATCATAGACAATTTCGACGTTAAAAACGCCGTTATGCCGATGATTCCTTACGAGCTTATTCCGACCAACACTTCTTATGAAAAACTGCTCTCCTCTGTCACCGATTCCGGAGCGGATGTCATAAGAGCGAAGGCAGGCGAAAGCTTCACTCTCGGCGACGCGAGCGTTGAAATCATAGGCCCCGTTTCCGACACGGCGGACGAGCTTAACGATATGTCCGCAGTGCTGCTCGTAAGATACGGCGAGGTTTCGTTTCTTCTTACGGGAGACGCCGAAACACCCGAAGAAAACAGCATTCTCGAAAGCGGAGCCGACGTTAAATGCACGGTGCTCAAAGCGGGGCATCACGGCTCGTCTTATTCCTCCGGGGAAGCGTTTCTCGCGGCGGCAAGCCCCGAATACTTCGTTATTTCCTGCGGGGAAGACAATGACTACGGCCACCCTGCCGAAAGCACTCTCAAAAAGTTTGAAGCTTACTCCGATAAGATTTACCGCACCGATAAGCTCGGCTCAATAACCTTCCGCACCGACGGCGAAAGCGTAACGGTCACCGCGGGGAAGTGACGCGTTTTGCTTAATCCGTGCTAATAGCCAAAATATTTTTGCAGACATACGCCGCATTTATTCATTTTAATCTTGAATAATGCGGCGTTATATTATATAATATTATAAATATGGTCTGTTCGGGGGATGAAACGAAATTGTCGGAAAACCGCTTTGAGCTCTCCGGTGAGCAAATAGAGGAGCAAAAAGAATACACCCGCCTTGCCGCGGCTCTCGTAGAGGGCAGGTTTGCCGCCCCTCCGAAGGCGTTCGTTCACACCTTCGGCTGCCAGGGAAACGTGGCGGACGGCGAGAGGCTCAAGGGCATGCTCGGGCAGATCGGCTACGAATTTACCGACGACGTTACCGAAGCGGACCTCGTGCTTTACAACACCTGCGCCGTCAGAGAGCACGCTCAAGACAGAGTGTTCGGAAACGTCGGAGCGTTAAAAGGCTTAAAAACGCAAAACAGGGATATGAAAATATTCCTTTGCGGCTGCATGATGCAGCAGCCCCACGTTGCCGAAAAAATCAAAAAAAGCTATCCTTTCGTCGACGTGGTTTTCGGCACCAACGTAATTTACAAGCTGCCCGAATTCGTTTACCGTTCGCTCAAGGGCGGCAAAATGATAATAGAAATTCCGGCGGGCGACGGCAACATCAGCGAGGATATGCCGATTAAGAGAGACAGCAATTTCAAAGCCTGGCTCCCGATAATGTACGGCTGCAACAATTTCTGCACCTACTGCGTCGTGCCTTACGTCAGAGGCAGAGAAAGAAGCAGAGACCCCGAAAAAATAGTTGAAGAGGCAAAACAGCTCGTAAAAGAGGGCTACAAAGAAATAACTCTGCTCGGTCAAAACGTCAATTCCTACGGCAAATGCCCCGATTACGGCTGCAATTTTGCCGAGCTTCTCAGAAGAATAAACGACATTGACGGCGATTTCATAATAAGATTTATGACCTCTCATCCGAAGGACTGCACCGACGAGCTGCTCGAAACGATGGCTCGCTGCGACAAGGTCGCGAAGCACCTGCACCTGCCGTTTCAGAGCGGGTCGGACAGAGTGCTTAAAATGATGAACAGAGGCTACACCTCCGAGCAGTATCTCAGCCTTCTTGACAAAGCTTATTCCCTAATGCCGGAGCTTTCCGTAACCGCCGACGTTATAGTGGGCTTTCCGGGCGAAACTTACGAAGATTTTGAAATGACAAAGAGCCTTGTCGAAAAGGCGGGCTTTACGTCAATGTTCACGTTTATATATTCCCCGAGAGAGGGCACGAAGGCATCGACCATGCCGGACCCCGTTTCGGCGGAAGAAAAAAGCAGATGGTTCAAAGAGCTTCTTGAGATGCAGGAGCGCATTGCCGCCGAAAGGACCGCGGCGTGCGTGGGCAAAACCTTCCGCGCGCTTTGCGAGGGCAGGGCGAAGAGCGGCGCGATAGAAGCGAGAACAAGCGGCAACTTTATAATCGAGATACCCGCCGACGACAGCGTGATAGGCACGTTCCGCGACGTTAAGGTCACGGCAGCCAAAACATGGATGCTCTACGGCGATATCACATAACAAATCAAACAAATCCACGAAAGGCAGGACTTTAATTATGGACGCAATAGCTTTGACAAGGCAGCTCGGCGCAGCCCTCCAGCAGGACGAACGTTACCTTAAGCTCATGGAGGCTCAGAAGGTGAACGAAGAGGACGAAGCGCTCAACGAGCTCATCGCCAAGCTTCGCCTTGTGCAGATGAATTTTCAGCATGAAGCTTCCAAAGACGAGAAAGACGACGCAAGACTTCAGCAGCTCGACACCGAATTCGGTCAGCTTTACAATCAGGTAATGTCAAACCCCAACATGCAGGCGTATGAAGCGGCTGCGGCGGAGATAGACGAGCTGATGAAATATATAACCGGCATTTTACAGCTTTGCCTGCAGGGCGAGGACCCCGAAACCTGCGAGCCTCACGTTCATGACGAGAGCTGCGGCGGCGATTGCTCGGGCTGCAGCGGCTGCCACTAAAGATTTAAAAGCGGCGGCAGGCGGAGCTTAAACGCTTTGCCTGCCCTGCCGCAAGCGGGAAAGCAGTATTTTTTGAAAGAGTGAGAAGACGATATGGCAGAATATACCCCGATGATGCAGCAATATTTCGTGATAAAGGAGCAGTATCCCGACAGCATCCTGATGTTTCGCCTCGGCGACTTCTACGAGATGTTTTTTGAGGATGCGAAAACCGCTTCCGAAGAGCTCGAGCTCGTGCTCACGGGCAGAGATTGCGGCATGGAAGAAAGAGCTCCCATGTGCGGAATACCTTATCACGCGTGCGACAGCTACATCGCAAGGCTCGTTTCAAAGGGCTATAAGGTTGCCATATGCGACCAGCTTGAAGACCCGGCGCTCGCGAAGGGAATAGTTAAAAGAGACGTTACGAGAGTTATTACCCCCGGCACCGTCATAGAAAATTCAATGCTTGACGAGAGCAAAAACAATTTTCTCGCGAGCCTGTATTTTGACGGCAGGGACGCGGGCGTATGCTTTGCGGACGTTTCGACCGGCGCCCTTTACGCCACCGCTTTTTCGGGCAAAGACAGAGTTAAGCACGTTATCGACGAGCTCGGCAGCTTTTCTCCGAGCGAGGTCGTCATAAATTCCGAAACGCTCAAGCAGAGCAAGGTGACGGATTTTATCAAAAACGGGCTCGTCTCCGCCTCCTGCGAGCTGCTCGACGACGAGAGCTTCGACCTTTCAAAAGCTACCGCTCGCGCGCTCGGGCAATTCGGCGTTCCGTCAATTTACGACCTTGTGCCGCAGGGCAGCGAGAGCGCCGTTTGCGCCGTGGGCGCAGCGCTCGAATATCTGTTATCCGTTCAAAAAAACGACCTTCAAAATATCCGCGCTTTAAATTTTTACGGCGACGGAAACTATATGCGCCTTGACGTTGCGGCGCTCAGAAATCTCGAAATAACCGAAACGCTCAGAAGCAGAGAAAAGAGAGGCTCGCTCCTCTGGGTGCTCGACCGCACCTCAACTTCAATGGGCAAGCGTCTTCTCCGCTCGTGGGTAGAAAAGCCGCTTATGAGCATAGGCGGCATAACGAAACGCCACAACGCCGTTAAAGAGCTTGTGGATATGCCTTCGGTCAGAGACGACCTTGCGCTCTCGCTCAAGGGTTGTCAAGACCTCGAAAGGCTCATCACGAGAATCAGTTTCGGCTCCGCGGGCGCAAGAGAGCTTAAAGCTTTGTCGCTGACTCTCGCGAAGGTGCCCGAAATAAAAGCCGCCGTGTCGCAGTGCAAATGCGCGTTTATTGACGAAGCGGTCAAAAACCTCGACGATATGCCCGAGCTTGTCGACCTCATAGACAGGGCGATAGTCGACGAGCCTCCCATTACCGTCAGAGAGGGCGGCATGATTAAGGACGGCTTCAACGCCGAGCTTGACGAATACCGCAGCATAGTGACAAACGGCAAAGGCTATCTTGCCGATATTCAGCAGCGCGAGCAGGAAAGAACCGGCATTAAGAAGCTGAAAATCGGCTACAACAGAGTTTTCGGTTACTATATCGAGGTTTCAAATTCATTCAAAGAGCTTGTGCCGGACGATTACATCCGCAAGCAGACTCTCGCAAACTGCGAAAGATATATCACTCAGGAGCTCAAGGAGCTCGAGGCAAAGGTGCTCGGCGCTCAGGAGAGAATAGCTCACCTTGAATATGAGATTTTTGACTCCGTGAGAAACAAAGCCGCCGAAAGGCTTATCGACATCCAGTCCACCGCCGCCGGCATCGCCGCGCTTGACGTTATCTGCTCATTCGCGACGGTTTCATCGGAGAGTAATTACGTTTGCCCCGAAATGAACGCGGGCAGCGAAATAATAATCAGAGAGGGCAGGCACCCGGTAGTCGAGAAGATGATAGATTATCCGTTTGTGCCGAACGACACCGTGCTCAACGACGGCAGCGATATGTGCGCCATCATCACGGGCCCCAATATGGCGGGCAAATCCACTTATATGCGCCAGGTCGCGCTCATATGCATTATGGCGCAGGCAGGCTGCTTCGTGCCTGCGAAATACGCAAGCCTTTGCATTGTTGACGGCATTTACACGAGGATAGGCGCGTCTGACGACCTTGCCTCCGGCTCGTCAACGTTTATGGTCGAGATGACCGAGGTTGCCGATATTCTCAAAGGCGCAACCTCAAAGAGCCTTATAATTTTTGACGAAATCGGCAGAGGCACTTCCACCTTTGACGGCATGAGCATTGCGAGAGCGGTGCTCGAATATTCAGCCGACAAAAAGAAGCTCGGCGCAAAGACGCTTTTCGCCACTCACTATCACGAGCTGACAGACCTTGAAAACAGCATTGCCGGCGTTAAGAACTACAACATCTCCGTAAAGAAGAGGGGAGACAACATCACCTTCCTTCGCAGAATAGTGCCCGGCTGCGCCGACGGAAGCTACGGCATAGAGGTAGCAAAGCTTGCCGGAGTGCCTTCTCCGGTGGTCGAGAGAGCAAAGGTGATACTCGCCGAGATAGAGAGCGAAGGGCTGTCGGTCAGAAGCGAAGCGCCGTCCGGCGCGGAAACTTATTCGGGCCAGCTTTCGTTTGCCGCGGGCAAGGGCGAAGAAATAATCGAAAAGCTCAAAAATATAGATATAAACACTCTCACTCCCATAGAAGCCATGCAAAAGCTCTACGAGCTTGCCGCAATGGCGGAAAATTAACAAAAATTCAAATCGAAAAGAGGTGACGGTATGCCGCAAATCAACGTAATGCCGAAAGAGCTCGCGGAGCTCATAGCGGCGGGCGAGGTCGTTGAAAGACCCGCTTCAATAGTTAAAGAGCTGCTTGAAAATTCAATAGACTCGGGCGCGGATACCGTTACGCTCGAAATAAAAAACGGCGGCATTTCTTACATAAGAGTCACCGATAACGGCTGCGGAATCGAGCGCGAAGACGCCCGCAAGGCGTTCTTGAGCCACGCAACGAGCAAAATTTCCACCGCCGAGAGCCTCAATTCCATAATGACGCTCGGTTTCAGAGGCGAAGCGCTCGCGAGCATCGCCGCCGTTGCCAAAGTGGAAATGCTCACCCGTACCGCGGGCGAGGACATAGGCACTCTTTACATGATAGAATTCGGCGAAGAAACGGGCATTGACGACGCGGGCTGCCCGATAGGCACCACGATAACGGTCAAGGAGCTTTTTAAGAAAACTCCCGCCAGGATGAAATTCCTCAAAAAAGACGTTACTGAGGCAAACCTCATAGCAGGAATTGTTGACAGAACCGCTCTTTCTCACCCCGAAATTTCTTTCAGATTTATCAGAGAAGGCAAGCAGACTCTCATGACCTCCGGCAGCGGCGATTTGCTCACCTGCGTGAAAGAGGTGCTCGGCAGAGAAGCCGCTTCTCAGATGATTTCGTGCTCATATACGAGCGGGCCCGTAAAGGTAGAGGGCTGCATTTCAAAGCCTCAATTTTCAAGACCAAACCGCAATATGCAGTTTTTCTTCGTTAACGACAGATTTGTTAAGACGGGCACGGGCTCCGCGGCTCTGTCCGAGAGCTATAAGGGCAGAATAATGGTGGGCAAATTCCCTTCCTGCGTGCTCAAAATAAGCCTTGCCCCCGAATCGGTCGACGTTAACGTTCATCCGGCAAAAACGGAGGTGCGTTTCAGCGACGAGAGAGCGGTGTTTAACGCCGTTTACGCCGCCTGCAAAAACGCTCTTGACGAAAAGGACACTCCGTCGCAAATCACAAAAATCGGGCAAAATAAAAGCTTTGCTCCGGCGGCCGATTATAAAGCTCCGCTTTTTGAAACCGCTCCGAAGCAAATGAAAATGAGCGAGCCGAAAGAAGATTTTTGGCAGACCCGCTCCGTTTCGCCCGAAAAGAAACCGGATTTTTCCGAGCCCGTTAAGCCCTACGTTACGGCGAGAGCGCCCGAAAAAGAGCTGAGCGCCGACGACCCGGGCATAGATAAGCTTGACGACATTCTTTTAAATTCCCGCCCCGCCGCGAAAGCGGAGGAAACCGTCGAGGCTTCGAACCCTGCGCAGGCGCCGGAGGAAGAGCCCGAAAGCAAAAAGAGCGGCGAATTTTCACCCGAAAGCTTCAGGCTCATCGGCGAAGCGTTCAGAACCTACATAATCTGCGAATACGAAGGCAAACTCGTTTTTATTGATAAACACGCCGCTCACGAGAGAATGATTTACGAGCGGCTCAAGAGCGAGAGCGGAGAAAGAAGCGGGCAGGTGCTTTTGTCGCCCGTTACCGTCACTCTTTCAAAAGAGGAATACGCCGCCGCGCTCGAAAATCTCGAGCTTATAAATTCGTCCGGATTTGAAGCCGAAGATTTCGGCTCCGGCACTCTCATTGTGAGAGAATGCCCCATGGAGCTTGACCCCGACGACGTTCCCGACGTCATGGCGGAAATCGCGGGCAGATTTCTCGGCAGCAGGCAGGACGTATCGTTTGAAAAGCTTGACTGGATTTTCCATTCCGTCGCCTGCAGAAGCGCGATAAAGAGCGGAGATTTTACCTCAAGGCTCGAAATGGAAACCTTCGCAAAGCAGCTTTTGTCAATGCCGGACATCAGATATTGCCCTCACGGCAGGCCGGTGCTGATTGAAATGACTGAAAGGGAGCTTGAAAAGAATTTTGGCAGAGTCTGAAATTACGGTTTACGCAATAGTCGGGCCCACGGCGAGCGGAAAAACCGCCCTTGCCGTTGAAATAAGCAAAAGAATAGGCGCCGAGGTCGTTTCGTGCGATTCCATGCAGATTTACAAGGGCATGGATATAGCCACGGCGAAGCCTACGCCCGAAGAAATGCAGGGAGTGCCTCATCATCTGATAGGCTTTCTCGACGAGGGCGAAACCTACAGCGTTGCGCGTTATTGCGAAGACGCCGGCAGGGCGATAAGAGATATTTCGTCAAGAGGCAAAATTCCTCTTTTAGTCGGCGGCACGGGGCTTTATTATTCTTCTCTCGCAGGGAACGTTAAGTTTTTTGAAGAGGAGAGCGACGTTTCATACAGGGAGTCGCTTATGGAAAGAGCCCGCGCGGAGGGCTCCGAAGCGCTGCTTAAAGAGCTTTATGAGGTTGACCCCGAGAGAGCTCAAACGCTCCACGAAAACGACGTTAAAAGAATAGTGAGAGCGCTCGAAATTTATCACACCACGGGCAAAAGCATCACGATGCAAAACGAGGAGTCAAGGCTCGAAAAATCGCCATATAAATTCAAAACGGTTTGCCTTGACGCCGAAGACAGGCAGTTTCTTTATGACCGCATAAATTCGAGAGTTGACTCAATGCTCGAAAGCGGCCTGCTCGAAGAAGCGAAGAGCTTTTACGGCAAAGAAACCGGCAGCACCGCCGCTCAGGCGATAGGCTATAAAGAGCTAAAGCCCTATTTTGACGGTGAAAAGCCGCTTGAAGACTGCGTGTCCGATTTGAAAATGCAGACAAGGCGCTACGCCAAAAGGCAGCTCACGTGGTTCAGACGCTGCGAAAACGTTAAGCATATTTACATTGACAAAGCCGGCTCTTTTGACGAGCTCGCAAACGAAGTGACAGATTATTTTATGAACGGAGGCGACGTCGAAAATGAACAGTAAAAAGCTCACGAATATTCTTGCTCTTTCGCTTGTCGCCGTTATAGTTATTTACCTCATCATGAGCGTAGCGAAGGGCATCGGCAGCTCTTACAAAACCTCGACCGCTTACGTTCAGACCGTTTCCGAAACGATTGACGCCAAGATGTTTATCATCAGAGAAGAAACGGTCATAACGAGCGACGGCTCGGGCGTTGTGGTGCCGCTTGCGGTTAACGGAGAAAGAGTGGGCAGCGGCAGCAGCATAGCGGCTGTTTTCGGCAGCAGCGCCGACGCCGAGAATCACACGAAATCCATCGCTTTGACAAAGAAGCTCGAAACCTACCGCAAGATAAACAATCAGGTAAAGCTCGCAAATCTCGATTTAAAAAAGCTGTCGCAGGATATTTACGACGAATTCAATTCAATTCTTTCCTGCGCTTACGATAACGATTTTTCATCGCTTTCGGAGAAGGAGCGCTCATTCAGCGAAATGCTTTCGAGAAAGGATATTTCCCTCGGCTACGAGGTGGACTGCTCCGAAATCATTTCATCGCTTGAGGACGAAATAGCTTCTCTCAACGTTAAGAGCCCGAAGGAATACGTTTCCGCGCAGAGCTCCGGCTACTTCGTTTCAAGGCTTGACGGCTATGAAGACGTCATAACGACCGACGACATTGACAAGCTCACCCCCGAAAAGCTCGAGGAAGCTCTCGACGCCGAAAAAGCGGAGGCTCCCGACGGCGTTATGGGCAAGCTCATCACCGGCTACGACTGGTACGCCGCGGCGATAGTGGACACTGCTCTCCTTGCGGGCACCGAAGTGAGAAAGGGCGTTCAGCTTCTGCTCGGAGACAAGGCGGGCGATATGGTTTCCGCCGTCGTTTACGACAAGGTGAAGGTCGAAGGCGAAGACAGCACCATGGTCATCTTCAAATGCAGCGAGATGAACGAAGACCTTGCCACGGCCCGCAAGGTCGCGGGCAAAATAGTGCTCAAGAATTACTCGGGCATAAAGCTCAAAAAGAGCGCCGTCCACTTTAACGAAAAAGGGGACGAGGGCGTTTTCATAATCGAAGGCAACATAATCAAGTTTAACAGGATAGAGGAAATTTACTCGGACGAGGATTACGTGATTGTGAGGGACAACACGGGCAAGCCCGGTTATCTCGCCCAATACGACGAAGTGGTCACCTCCGGAAAGGAGCTTTACAATGGAAAAGTCATCAGCTGACCCCAAGTTTGCGGATATTGAAGAAAACCTCAAGGTCATAAGGCAGAATATCGCTGACAGCGCCGTGGAGAGCGGCAGAAATCCCGAGGATATTTACTTTATGGCGGTCACAAAGACCGTTGCGCCCGTTTATATTAACCACGCCATCTCTTGCGGAATTGACCTTATCGGCGAAAACAGGGTGCAGGAATTCCTCGAAAAAGCGCCGGACCTCAATCTTAACGGCGTTTCTCCCCACCTTATCGGTCACCTGCAGAGCAACAAGGTCAAAAAAATCGTGGGCAAGGTGGACGTCATTCAGAGCGTTGACTCCGTTTCTCTCGCAAACGAAATAGCAAAGCACGCCAAAAACGCGGGCATCAGCCAAAAAATTCTCATCGAGATAAACGCCGGCAGCGAATACAGCAAGTTCGGCTTCGACCCCGGCGAGGTGCGTGAAAAGGTTTACGAAATAGGCGAAATAGACGGCGTTGAGGTCAAAGGCCTCATGTGCGTTGCGCCTATTTGCGAGGATAAGGCAGAATTAATAAAAATTTTTAGCAATATGCACGATATCTTTATTGACATAAAGCAGAAAAAATCGGATAATATTAACATGGATATTTTGTCTATGGGTATGTCCGGCGATTATCGTGAAGCAATTCTCGGCGGAGCAAATTTAGTCAGAGTAGGTTCTGCGATCTTCGGCGAGAGAATTTACTATGACAGGCACTAATTGCAATTTGTTTACCCATATACATAAGGAGGATAAAAAATGAGCTTTAAAGACAAATGGCGCACATGGATCAATTCTACTGACGACGGTTACGTAGATGCGGCGGATGATGATTTTGACGAGAGCTTTGATTTTACACCGGACGGCCCCGCGGAGCAGCCCGTCGGCAAAACTTCATCTTTTCACGCGGGCAAGGATAAGGGCAGCTCAAACGTTGTGAGCATAAACGGCCCGAAGCCTGCCGCCTCTTCAAAGCCCAGAGTGGTATTCCAGCAGATCGACAGCTTCGATGAGGTGACCAAGGTTGCCGATATTCTCAAGGAGAAGAGAATAGTCGTTCTCAACCTCGAAACCTGCCCCAATTCGGACGCTCAGAGAATTATCGACGTGCTTTACGGCGTTTCATACGCAAATGACGGCGATTTCAAAAAGGTTGCCGGCAGAGCGTATATCATAACTCCCAACAACGTTCCCGTGACCGGCGAGCTCGGTGAAGATCTCATCGGCGCGGACGTGGAATTTTAATTTGAGAGAGGTCAGGTGTCAAAAATGATCAGACCCGAACAGATAGCCAACGCAAAATTTACGCCGGTAAACGCCGGCACATACAGCGCGCAGGAGGTTGACGAATTCCTCGCGACCGTGGCGGAATCATACGCCGAAATTCAGAGCCAGAATGCGTCGCTCGTTAAAAAGATAAGCATCCTCGCCGAAAAGGTTGAGGAATATCGCAATAACGAAGACGCAATCAAGAACGCTCTGCTTGACGCTCACAAAATGGCGGAAACCGTCAATAAAGACGCAAATCTCAAGGCAACGACCATGATCAGCGAGGCCGAAACGAAAGCCAAGGAGATTTCCGACAGCGCCGAGAAACAGGCTCTTGAGCTTTCAAACGCCGCCCGCGCTCAGGCAGGCGAAATAGTCAATAACGCCCGCACCGCCGTCGCTTCTCTGACCGAAAGAGCTCAGAAGGAAGCGGACAGCAAGGTAGCCGCCGCTCAGGCAAAGGCTGATGAAATCATCACCGCCGCCGATAAGCAGAGCGAGTCCATAGTGGGCGAGAGCAAGAGCAAATATGAGTATTACACCGCCGAGCTTGAAAAAATCAAGGCGGAGATGAATAAGTTCAGAGAGATGGTCGAGAAGCTCTGCAGCGAGCAGGATCTTGACATCAGCGCCGTTATTCCCGCGGTGAACGCGGTTGCGGAAGCTGTTGAGAAGGCTGCCGAGGCGGCTCCCGTTATCGAGAGCGCCGTTGCGGCTCCCGTCGAGCCCGAGATCATCACCGAGCCCGAAATTATCGCCGAGCCCGAAATCATCACCGAGCCCGAAATCATCGCGGAGCCCGAAATCATCACCGAGCCCGAGATTAT
>CAJOLX010000020.1 GCA_905235625.1 uncultured Clostridia bacterium | reverse complement strand
ATGCCGCCGCCGTTAACGGAGTAGCCGCCGGTAATTTTACCGCTGTTATTGCCGCTGCTGTCGGTAACGATAAGCTTGCTGTTTGCCTCCACGCGCAAAACTCCGCCGCGGTCAACCGCCTTGCTCATGTTTCTGTTAAGGCTGAAACCGTTAAGGTCAATCGTAACGACGCGCGTATCGGTTATGATTATCTCTTTATCCGAAGAGGACGCAACGAGATCCTGCGATAAGATCACATTCTTTGCTTTGCCGCTTTCAATATCGTTTTTAAGCTGACTCCATGATGTGTAAAGCGTATCTTTCCTGATTGTGGGGGCCAGCACAACGAAGCTCCTCAACGCGGAGGTGTCTTCACGGTAAAAGCTGTTGGCGTAGCTTTCATAATCGTATCCTGTTTTGCCGGGCGCTGTGTTGTTGAAAAGAGTGAGCTCGGAAGCATAGAAAGAGCTGCCTTTTTCAAGATAAGCCGCAGCTCCCTTGTCGCCTGCTTTATTGCAGATGATGTTTACTTTCTTTTCAATTCTTACGTTGGCTCCGTTTCCGAGGTATAACGCGCCGCCGTTTTTGGAAGCGGAATTATTTCTGATTATGCCGCCGGTCATGGTAAGAGAAGAATTTTCGCCGCAGTAAATACCGCCGCCGAACTGTGCGCCCGTGTTGTTATCAATAACGCCGCCTTTGACGGTGGCGCTGCCGCCGTTGAGAAAAATGCCTGCGCCTTTTTCGCCGCATTTATTCCCCGTAACGGTGCCGCTCTCAAAAATCAGAGTGCCGTAAACATAGATGCCTGCGCCGTTATACTGCGCCCAGCCGCCCGTGATTCTTCCCGCATTCACACCGCTGCTGTCTTTAACAGTCAGATCGGCGCCTTTGTGAACAACTATTACCTGGCCCGTGCCGAGCGCCGACGAGCGGTTTCTTGATAATGTGTGACCGTTAAGATCCAGCACAATATTCTTTCCGCGTATCTGAAGAGGGGCGCTGACGGAATCCGGCGCGGTAATATCCTGCGTCAGAATAAATTCGGTTTTGTCACCTTTACTTATTGCGTTTTGCAGCTCATCCCACGAAGTGTATTCTGCCGCGCTGACCGAAACAGACATTGCCGGAATGACACTCAGCACAAAGCTGAATGCGAGCAAAAATCGCAAAAATGTCTTACACGTTTTTTTCATTTTATCTATCCTCAAATAAATTTTTTAACAGTTATTTCCTATGCCGGGCGGAACGATCAAACAAACCCATACATAATATCGCAAATACGTATTTTCACTATAATAAAATATATCCTATAAGGAGTGACAAAAGGGTGACAAATAAGCAGGATAAGACGTTGAATACAACGGCATAATGAAAAACGACGCTTTACCTATGATAACATCGATGATGACGAAGGAGAATACATTGCATATTCAAAGAATCGGAAACCCTCGGAAAAAGAAATATCGGCGTGACCGAAATCACGCCGAATTCCTTGAAAACATTGTTTTTCAGTATTATCGGGAACAACGCGATAAAACCGGTTTACGAGGGGCGCATAACTGCGCTCCGCTTTTGATATTAACTTTTTCAGATCTTAAAATCTCGGTTTTATTCTTCGTCTGTTTCGGTTTCGCCGGTTACTTCATTGACTGTTTCATCGATTTCTTCGCCGACGTTTTTGACGGCTTCTTCGCCGATATTTTCAACGGCATCTACGCCGATATTTTCAACGGCATTTTCAACGTGGGCAGCGCCCCCATAGGGCGGGTGTGCTGCCACGCTGATTTTCCCTTTTTCTTTTTCACGGGCTCGCTGCCGTCGTCGGCTTCCTCGTCGTCGGCTTCGACAGCTTCGGGCTCGCTGTTTTCGGGCTCGTCGGGCTGTTCGGCGGTTTCTCCGGTGAGCGTGTCAAAAAGGTCCATATCTATATCGACCTCGCCCGGGAACTGCGCCATCAGCCGCTGCCTTCTGTCTTCTTCCTCTCTCGCAGCCTTTTCCGCCTCGTATTTTTCCTCCGCTCTGCGGCACTTTTCTTCAAACGCTTTTTCGCGCGAAGGCCTTGTTTTGCCGATAACGAAAGCGGCGGCGATGAGAAGCAGCAGAGTGCCGAGAGAAACGGCGGCGCCGAGAATCAAGCCGCTCTGCCTGAAGGATATTTCTATTTCGTGGTCGCCCTCTTCAACGTCAAAGCAGAGGTAAGCGTCTTCAAGGCTCAGATAAGATTCCTCGTCGATTTCTTTGCCGTCAATTTTTACTTTCCAGCCCTTGTCGTAAGGAATTGACGTGAACATCATCATATCCTTGTCGGCTGATATTTTACCCTTGATTTTTGTGTCTTCAAAGCTCGTCACGTTAAGCTCATACGCCTTGAGCGCCTGATAGCCGTCATAAAGGGCGTCGTCATTTACGTAATAAGCGTAGAAATTCATGTTGCAGTTGTCCGATTCGTCATCGGGCGTGATAAGCACCTCAACGGTTTCGTCGGGGTTAACTATGCCGAGGTCGTAGATATAGGGCTCGTCGGTGTTTTGAATAACGTTTCTTTCATTTGACCAGAAAATCGTGATGTCGTCAAACTCGTTGGAGTCAACGAAAAGATAGCAGTGCCTCGTTTCGGGCACGGACAGCACGAAGGTCATGTCGGCGGGGCCGCTCGTTTCTTTGGTGAAATAAATATCGCCCGTTTCAATGCCCGTCGTTATCTCGTTAATGTTGAAATATCTTATGTCTTCAACCGTCATTTTGCCGAAAACGTCGTCAACGCCTGTCGCGAGCCTGAACCACTCGCCCTGAGAGAGGAACGGATTGGTGTAAGCCGAATACCAGTCTTTAAGGTCTTTATCAACGCCGAAAGCTATCGGCAGATAATATTCGTTTTCGTAAGCTCTGAACTTGCCGCTTTCGCTCACGTAGTTGTAATAATCGTCTTCAATAACGGTGGAGTCCTCGTTTTTCACAACGTATTTGAGCGAATTCATCATATTGTAAACGGGGGTCTGAAGATAGTAAGTGTAGCTGTTTATGAAGTTGCCGTAAACGCCGAGGTTGCTCTGCATATTCGCCATTTTCTCATAAGCCATTGACGAGAAGGTGGAAATGCCGTTGTAGCCGTACCAGGCGGGGTCCATTCTCGCCCTGTTGTAGGTGAGCTCCATTCTGTAAAACTCATCTTTTTCCTTTTCGTCAAGCTCCGATTTGAGGGCTCTGAAATCTTCATAGTCCGAGGCGTAGCTGGTCTTGGTTTGCGACATGCTGTATCTGTCGGTATTAGAGCAGGCGACCTCCGCGATTACCGCGCAGAGAAGTATCACGGCGATAGCGGATTTCTGCTTCTTCTCATCCTTGAGCATATAGAGAATGAGGCAGTAGGTGACGGTGAAAATAGCCGAGAGCAAAACGGTTAAATCCTCAACGTTTTTTGAGCCTATTTCCTGCACGAGGATTATCATGAACATGACCGCAACGCCGGAGGCGAGAATTTGCCTGCCGTTATACTCCGACAGGTTAACAAACGCCTTGTAGGCGAGGAGCAGAAGCAGGAAGCAATACATAAACGAAAACCTGTAAGGCAGGTCGTTGGGGAAATGGAAGCCGTGCCAGACGTAATTCAGGTAGTTTACGTTAAAGCTGAAATAGATTATGCCCAGGGTGAAAATGCTCGCAACTTTCTCTTTGAGGCTTATGCGTTTTGAGAAGATGTAGAGAGGCACGAGAATAAGAGTTATCATGCCGCAGTAAACGTTAGGCAGCACGTCCTCTCCGCTTGACCTGATTGTCGGGTCAACGCTCGCAAGGTGATTTGCGAGGAAGTCAAAAGCGGAGAAATAAATTCTGTAATTCTGAGGGAACGAGCCCGAGGTTGCCGAGCAGGAGCGCAGAATGCTGTAAACGGGTATGAGCGCAAACGCCGCGAGGCAGCCGGCGGCAATCGAAGCGAGAGCGAAGGTGACGCCGCTTCTCACAAGAATGCTGCCCTTGATTTTTTCGGAGAATTTATATTTCTTTTTGCCCATGCCGTCGTAATAATAAACGGCGTTGTCGGCAAGCTCGCCGAGGTCGCGGGTAGAAAGGTAATATATAATGAAATAAAGAACGGAAAAGATGCAGGTCATGTAGCCCATATAATAGTTCGTTATGAGCGTGAGCGAAAGAAAGACGATATAAACCGAGGGACGTCTTTCGTTGATTATCTTTTCAATTCCGTAAACCACGAGCGGGAAGAACACCATGGCGTCAAGCCACATAACGTTCCAGTAATAAGCCACGAAATAGCCGCACATTGCGTAAAGCACGCCGAAAGAGGCGGTGGTGAAATCGTGCCTGCGCCGACTCTTTTTGAGATAATAGGTAAACGTGCCGGCGGAGAGGGCTGCCTTGAGCAAAATCATGCCCGCAATCGATTCAGGCATATTCTTGTGGCCGAGAAGCAGTATTATAAAAGCGGAGGGGCTCGCAAGATAATTGAAATAGTTGCCCAAAAACGGAGAGCCGAGACCCGTGCGCCAGGAATAAATCAGACTTTCGAGCCCGGTCACTCTGTCATAAAGCTCGGCGAAAAGCGGGCCGTACTGATGATAGAGGTCCATTCTCAGTATCGTTACCTCGCCGAAAGGCCACAGGTCGTAGCAGAAATATACGAGCATCATTATTATTGCCGTGCAGATTACCGCAAGCCAGCAATAGCCGTTATCGGCAAAAATCCTTTTAGCCAAGGACGGTTTCTTTTGTTTGTTTTTGCCCATCAGACAAATCCTCCAAAATCTTAATTAAGCAAAAATCCTGTCAATTTCTGTTTTGGTTAATCAGCTCGTGCTTCTTATCCCAGAGCTTTTGAGACAGGTCAACGTAGTAGGTGTGCGGATATTCAAATCTCAGCACCTCGTCCCAGATAGTTGAAATCTGATCGGCGCAGTATTGCTTTATCTCGGCAACGCTCTTTTCCTTATAGACGCATTTGCCTTTTATGAAAACGGGCTCGAGAAGCTCCCTGCACTCAAAATCCTTGACCGTTTTTCTCTTCCAGGTGTAGTCGGGGTCAAACAGCTCGTAAGGCTGAGAGGGGTCAATCGTTTCGTCCGCCATGGCGATAAGGTCGGCTATGGCTTTGCCCGTTTCTTTCTCATAAAATCTGTAAACCCTCTTGTTGCCGGGAGTGGTGATTTTGGTAACGTTTTCGCTGATTTTGATTTTAGGCACGTCGCCCTCGTCCGTTTCAACGGCAACGAGCTTGTAAACTCCGCCGAAAACGGGGCTCGACGACGAGGTTATCATTCTTTCGCCCACGCCGAAGGAATCTACCTTGGCGCCCTGCATGAGCATATCCTTTATAATTATCTCGTCAAGAGAATTGGACGCGCAAATCTTGCAGTCGGGGTATCCGGCTTCGTCAAGCATCTTTCTCGCTTTTATCGAGAGGTAGGTGATGTCGCCCGAGTCTATTCTTATGCCCTTGGGCCTTTTGCCCATGGGCTTGAGCACGGTATCAAAGACCTTTATGGCGTTTGGAACGCCGCTCTTTAACGTGTTGTAAGTGTCAACGAGCAGAGTGCAGTCGTCGGGATATTCGCGCGCGTAGGCTTCAAACGCCTCAAGCTCCGAGTCAAAAAGCTGAATCCAGGAGTGCGCCATAGTGCCGAGCGCCGGAGTGCCGAACGCCTCGTCGCAGATAGTGCAGGCAGTGCCTACGCAGCCGCCTATGACCGCCGCTCTCGCGCCGTACATGGCGGCGTCCCAGCCCTGAGCCCTGCGGGAGCCGAATTCCATGACGGGCCTTCCCTCGGCGGCTCTTACAACTCTGTTGGCTTTGGTGGCGATAAGGCTCTGATGATTTATGCAGATGAGCACCATCGTTTCGATAAGCTGCGCCTGAATTACGGGCCCCTTGACCTTGACTATCGGCTCGCCCGGGAAAACAGGCGTGCCCTCGGGCACGGCCCATACGCTGCACTTAAACTCAAAGTTTTTAAGATAATCGAGAAAATCCTCGTCAAAGCCTCTGCCTCTGAGATATTCTATATCCTCATCGGAAAAGCTCAGATTTTGCAGATAGTGCACAAGCTGCTCAAGACCCGCCATGATGGCAAAGCCGCCGTCATCGGGCACTTTTCTGAAAAACATGTCAAAATAAGCTATGGTATCCTTATGACCGTGTTTGAAATAGCCGTTTGCCATGGTTATCTCGTAAAAGTCGGTCAGCATCGTAAGATTTCTCTTGAAGTCCAGATCTTTCAAAATCAGCACCTCGCATATGATTTCAAAATATCGTCAAACAGACGTTAACCTATATTATATACAATGTTGCATTTTATTTCAATAATTTGAAAAATAAATTTAAAATAAATTCATCGGCTGACCGATGCAGGCAGATATTGTTAACAAAAAATTTATTCATTTTGAGATTGAAATTTGATTAAAAATGTGATAATATGTTTATGCGTGGAAATCGAAGCAGGTTTCACAAACCCTGTTTCGACAATATAAACACGTGAAGAATGCCGCTTTATTTAAGCGGTAATTCTATGTCAAAATCATTTTTTCAGCAAAAAACGGAGGTTTGTTCCAATGAGGACAAGGAAACAGGAACTCGGCAGCCGTAATATCGTCGGAAAGGCTGTTGAGGAGAGGCGTAAGGCGATCAATATGAAGCAGAGAGATCTCTTGACCCAGCTCCAAATCAAAGGTATTGAGATCAACGCTTCGGGTCTTTCAAAGATCGAAGGTCAGCTTCGCTCGGTTAACGATTATGAGCTCAAGGCACTTTCCGAAGTGCTCGGCGTAAGCGTTAATGAGCTTTTGGGTATAGAAAAATAATCCCGGCGAAAAGGGCTGTCAGATTAAAGACAGCCCTTTACTGATAAAATTTAAGGCTATGCCGTGAATATATCGTTAAGGAGGCTGCAAATATGAATAAAAGATTTTCAGCCGTCGCAAAAAAATCGGCGCAGGTTCTGGCATGCGTATCGGCGTGCGTTTTAATATCGGGCTGCGGTTCGGTCAGCCTGCTCATACCGGAAGAATCCACAACGAAGGCGGAGTTTGACGAAGCGGCTTTCGATGAGGAGTTTTACAGAACCTCCGTTCCGGAAGAAACCGAAATAACGTCGGAGAGCGAAACCGAAGCTCAGAGCGAAGAAGTTTCCGAGCCTTCGTCCACCGCTCCCGCCGTTACGGAAACGACCAAAGAAGAAAAAGCGGAAACCTCGACCTCCGCCGCGACGAGCGCCGTTTCAACGACTGCCGCCCAGACGAAAGCGACCGCGCCCGCGGTCACCAAAAAGCAGGTCGTTGACACCGAGGTAAAAACCGAAGAAAAGAAAAGCGACCTTAAATACGGCGTGAAAAAAGTTGACGTCGTTTCCGTTTATTATGACATTTACTCCGACGGCACAAAGGTGCAGACGGATAAGAAAACCTACACCAAATACGACACGTCGGGCTTTAAAGCCTCAACGAGCGACCTTTTGCCCGAGGCAAAGAGCAACAAAACCTCAAACGCACTTCAGATAAGAGCCGCAGCAAACGAAGTGAATTCAATCAGGGTGGGCAAGAACGCTTCCGAGCTTTCTTACAGCGACGATTTGAGCACCGCCGCGAGCGTCAGAGCCACGGAAATGGCTTACAGCGGCAAGCTGTCTTCAACGAGGCCGGGCGGCACAAGCTACACGAGCGCGCTCAAAGACCTTAATATAGAATATAAAACCTGCATAGAGCTCACCTGCAAGGGCTACACCTCGGGCGAGAGCGCGGTGCAGGCGCTTAAAGAGAACAGCAAGAACCTTTCCGTGCTCACGAGCGGCGATTATAAAAAAATCGGCGCGGGAGTTGCGCAGTCGCCGGACGGCATGTGGTATTGGTCGATAATCCTGACGGATTGACGCCGAAAGATAAATAATTTCGGCTCGCAGGCAAAAAAATTCTTGACAAATGCCGGCGGATAGTTTATATTATGCGTAATCGAATACCCAAATGCAGTGATGATATTAAGCAATTTGAGCCTGCTTTTCAGAGAGCCGCCGTAAGCCGGGTGCCCGGCTGTGGTGCGAGGCGGCAAGAATCTCAATTTGCTGTCTCGTATCGGAGCAGAGTTCCTGAATTCATAGGGAATTACGGGAGATCCCGTTACAGGTCAAGGGCTTGATTGAGCCTTCCGAGCGGCCGTTTTAAGCGGCAATACGGGTGGTACCGTGGTTATAATTATGTATAATCATCCCGCAGAGCGTTGAGCTTTGCGGGGTTATTTTTTTACGGAGGAAATGTAATGAGAAAAATTTATGTTGCCGATTTCACGTTGAATAAGCTTGCGGGAGAGAGAAAAAATCCCCTGCTGTTCAGAGAAAAATCCGCGCTCGCGTCATGCGCCGACGAAATGGGAGTTGACGCGATAGAGCTTGCGCCCATAGTTAAAGAAAAAGAAGATACCGTCGTTTACAAAACCATAGCGAAAAACGTTAAGAACGCCGCCCTCTGCATACCCGTAGGCGACGACGAAAAGGGCGTTGAAACCGCGTGGGAAGCGATAAAAGACGCCGTGAAGCCCTGCCTTCAGGTCGTGCTGCCGCTTAGCACCGTGAGCATGGAATACACTTATCATTTGAAGAGCGACAAAATGCTGCCCAAAATCGAGAGCCTCGTTAAAGCGGCGCGCGAAAAGTGCGAAAACGTTGAATTCGTGGCTCTTGACGCCGCGAGAGCCGAGAGAGAATTTCTCATCGAAGCGCTCAAAACCGCCGTTGAAAGCGGAGCGGGCGCCGTTACGGTAAGCGACGACGCAGGCATACTTCTGCCCTATGAATTCGCAGAATTTGTAAAAGAAATCAAACCGCACGTAAGCGTTCCTCTTTATATCAGAGCAAACAACAACCTGAGAATGGCGGTCGCGACGGCGTTTGCCGCCGCGGAAGCGGGAGCGGACGGCATTAAAGCGGTCATCAAGGGCAGCAACGAGCTCAAGATAGACGACCTTGCAAAGGCTGTCAGCCTCAAGGGCGAAAGCGCGGGCATAAGCATTAACGTTGACGTTACAAAAGCCCATTCAACGTCTCGTGGCATGCGCAGCAAAATTGATGAAACCGAAACTGTCGGCGACGATAAGGCCGACGTCGACACGGTGGATATTTTCCTCGATTCCGAAAGCACGCTAGATCAGATTTCCGAGGCGTGCGCCGCTCTCGGCTACAACCTCAGCGAGGAAGACCTCGGCAATGTTGAGAGAGGCCTTCGCAGAGTTTGCGAAACGAAGAGCTGTGTTGAAGCGAAAGAGCTTGAGGCAGTTATCGCTTCTTACTCCATGAGAGCTCCTTCGACCTATCATCTTGAGAGCTTCACTACAACGAGCAGCAACCTTTCGCCCTCAATGGCGCACGTTGTGCTCACAAAAGACGGCAGCACTCAAATCAGCGGCTCCGGAGTCGGCGACGGCCCCGTTGACGCGGCGTTCGGCGCTATCGAGCAGGCGATAGGCTACCATTATGAGCTTGACGAGTTTGCCATAAACACCGTCACTCAGGGCAAGGAATCGCTCGGCTCCGCTCTCATAAAACTCAGAAGCAACGGCAATCTTTACTCCGGCAACGGCATCTCCACAAACATTGTGGGCGCATGCATCAGAGCTTACATAAACGCCCTGAACAAAATCGTCTATGACAACACGGACGAAGAAGATTGAAAAAAGCAGAGGAATAGAGAATGAAACTGATTTTTTCCACAAAAAACGTAAGCGCCCGTTCGTTTCACGACCTTTGTAAAAACGCTTACGATTACGGCTACGCCGGCTTTGAAATATATGACGCGCGCAGTGAAATGAAAAAGCACCGCGACAGCGTGCTCAGAGGCTCCGCGGACTCCAAAAGGTGGCTCTATAACAGGGGCCTGTCCGTCTTTGCCCTGACCTATCCCTATCCGCTCGATTCCGAAAACGCCAAAAGCTCCGACATTAGGCAATACGTTGATATGGCGAGCACGGCGGGCATAGAAAACGTGATAGTTTCCGTTGAGGGCGAGCCCGACAGCGAGGCTCTCAAGCAGCTGCTTGCGGACGCCATTGAGAGAGCGGACGAAACGGACGTCAGAATACTTTTTGACACCGCCGGCGCTCTTGCCGACACCGACAAGCTGCTTGACCTCATCAACAAGTTTGACGGCATTGCGGTAGGCGCGTGCTGGAGCATGAGAAACACCTTTTTTGACGCGGGAGAAAGCGCGGAAAAGACCATCGAAACGCTCGGCGCTTATATCTGCCACGTCAGAATGGGCGACAGAAACGGCGACGTAAACGTGCTCATAGGCGAAGGCAGCCTGCCGGTCGAAAGCTTACTCAACGCTCTTAAATCCCTCAATTACGAGGGCTGTATCTGCGTTGACTGGAACGACGAAATCCTCGACCCGGACATCGTGCTCACTCATTTCACAAACTATATTTCCGCTATTGAGGGCGTTAAGAAAGAGCGCGCCGCTTTGCAGTATAACAGAGACCGCACGGGCGTGTTCCCCTGGAAGAAGTATGAAATGCTCAACATGACCTTCTCTCAGGTGCTGGACGTTATGGCGGAAACTTTCCCCGATCAGCTTGCTTTCAAATACACCACCCTCGATTACACGAGAACCTACTCGCAGTTCAGAAGAGACGTTGACGAGCTTGCCGCTTCGCTCATTTCTTTGGGTGTAAAGCCCGGCTATCACGTTGCTATCTGGGCTACCAACGTGCCGGCGTGGTTTTTGACCTTCTGGGCGACCACGAAAATCGGCGCAGTGCTCGTAACGGTCAACTCCGCATACAAAATCCACGAGGCGGAGTATCTTCTGCGCCAGAGCGACACTCACACGCTCGTTATGATCGAAGGCAGCAAAGACGCAAATTATAAAGAAATCATTGAGGAGCTTTGCCCCGAGCTCGCTTCTCTTACCCCCGGCAAGCCTCTTCATTCAAAGAATCTGCCCTTCCTTCGCAACGTAATCACCGTCGGCTTCTCAATGCCCGGCGCTCTCACGTGGGAGGCGGCGTTTGCCCGCTCCGAGCTCGTGCCTCACGAGGAAGTGCTTCGCCGCGCTTCTATGGTTAAGCCCGACGACGTTTGCAACATGCAGTACACCTCAGGCACAACGGGCTTCCCCAAGGGCGTTATGCTCACCCACAACAATATAGTTAACGACGGCAAGATAATCGGCGACCGCATGGACCTTTCCACAGCCGACCGCATGATGATTCAGGTGCCGATGTTCCACTGCTTCGGCATGGTGCTTTCAATGACGTCCACCATGACTCACGGCAGCACCATCTGCCCCATGCCTTATTATTCGCCCAAATCCTCGCTTGCCTGCATAAACGACGAGCGCATAACCTGCTTTAACGGCGTGCCCACCATGTTCATAGGCATGTTTAATCACCCCGATTTTCAAAAGACCGATTTTTCGCACATGAGAACGGGCATAATGGCAGGCTCAAACTGCCCGCCCGACCTTATGCGCAAAGCGGCGCGCGAGATGAATATGCGTGAGATAATTTCCGTTTACGGCATGACGGAATCCGCTCCCGGCTCGACCATGGGCGAGGTTGACGAAGACGAAGACCACCGTGTTGAAACCGTAGGCAGCGCTTTCCCGGGCGTTGAGTGCAAGATAGTCGACCCCGAAACGGGCGAGGAGCTTCCCGACGGCACCGACGGCGAATTTGTCGCACGAGGCTTCAACATAATGAAGGGTTATTACAAGATGCCCGAAGCGACCGCAGCCACCATTGACAAGGACGGCTGGCTTCACAGCGGCGATATTTGCAGAAGAACTCCCGACGGATATTTCAAGGTTACCGGACGCCTTAAGGATATGATCATAAGAGGCGGCGAAAACCTGTATCCGCGCGAAATCGAAGAGTTTTATCTGTCTCATCCCAAGGTGCGCGACGTTTCGGTGGTAGGCGTTCCGGACGAACGCTACGGCGAAGAATGCTGCGCGTGGATAGTGCTGCACAAGGGCGAAACCGCCACCGCTGAGGAAATGACCGCTTACGGCGTTGAGCACATAGCCCGCCATAAGGTGCCGAGATATTTCCTTTTTGTCAATGAGCTTCCCATGAACGCCGCGGGCAAGATACTCAAATACAAAATGCGCGAGCAGTCCGAAGAACTTTTGGGCCTCAAGTAAAAAATGCTTGACAAACTCCGAAGCTCGTGCTAAAATGCTAAAAAATCAAACAGAAAACAGCTATGACGAAGACGGAAAAGACAGTGTGACTTTTCAGAGAGCCGGGGGTTGCTGTGACTCGGCAGTTGCGGTCTTATTCTTATCCCTTCCGAGCCGGAAATCCCAAAGCCTAAAGGCAAGTAGATATTTCCCGAGTTTGCTGCGTTAGTGCATAGGGCTTGTCAGAGCCCGAAGAGAGGCGCTTTGTTTAAAGGCGCAATTTGAGTGGTACCGCGGGTATCGGAATTATAAATCCGGCTCGTCTCAAGGCAACTTGAGACGGGCTTTTTCTTTTACACAAATCAAGGAGGAAAGTAAAATGGACGGACAAAGCAATGCAATGAACAGCGTTAAGGAAACCGCGCGCAGAATTAAGGAAATGCGTGAAATTCTCGGGCTCACCGAGCAGGAAATGGCGGACAAAACCGAGGTTACTCTCGAGGAGTACGTTTCTTACGAGCACGGCGAAACCGATTTTCCGTTCACCTTTATTCACAAATGCGCTCTCGCGTTCGGAATAGACATTACCGCCCTTATCGAAGGCCGCACTACCCACCTTCTTTCCTACACCGTTACGAGAAAGGGCAACGGCCACGAAACGGCAAAGGAAGAGGGCATTTCGATAAAAAATCTTGCCCCCAAATTCAGAAACAAGCTTGCGGAGCCCTACTGGGTAACGTATGAATATTCCGCGGAGCTTCAGAATAAGCCCATTCACACCACCAAGCACGCGGGCCAGGAATTTGACCTCGTTATTTCGGGCTCCCTGCTCGTTCAGGTCGGCAACAACCGCGAAGTGCTTCACGAGGGCGACAGCATATTCTACGACTCGTCAACTCCTCACGGAATGATAGCCATTGACGGGCAGGACTGCACCTTCCTCGCTTTCGTTATCCCCGGCGAAAAGGTGAAGGAAGACGACATAAGGCGCAGCGTCGCCCAGGCAAGACCCGCAACCGGGCTTATCGTTGACAAATACGCAAAGTGCGAAGAAGACGAAAACGGCGCTCTTCAAAAAATCCACTTTGAAAACATTGAAAACTACAACTTCGGCTTTGACTGCGTTGACGCCATCGCCGACAAATACCCCGACAAGCTTGCGATGATTCACCTCGACATTGACAAGAACGAGAGGAAATTCACGTTCAGGCAGATAAAGCAGGAAAGCGCGAGAGTAGCAAATTACCTCACCTCCCTCGGCATAAAGAAGGGCGACAGGGTAATGCTCGTGCTCAGAAGGCACTATCAGTTCTGGCTGACCATGGTCGCGCTCCACAAGATAGGCGCCGTGGCCATCCCCGCAACCTATCAGCTCAAGGATCACGACTTTGAATACAGATACAACGCCGCTCACGTTAAGGCGATAATCTGCACCTCGTTCGGCGACACTGCCGAAATCGCGGAGAGAGCCGCTGAAAAATGCCCGAGCGTTCAAACAAAGATACTCGTAGGCGGTTCAAGAGAAGGCTGGCACGATTTTGACGCCGAATATCCCATTTTCAGCTCCCATTATTTCAGAACCGAGGACACTCCCGGCGGAGAGGACACCGCTCTTATCTTCTTCTCTTCCGGCACTACCGGCAACCCCAAGATGGTTGAGCATAAGCACACTTACTGCCTCGGCCATTTCGTGACCGCGAAATACTGGCACTGCTGCGAAAAAGACGGTCTTCACTTCACGATTTCCGACACCGGCTGGGGCAAGGCTCTCTGGGGCAAGCTCTACGGTCAGTGGATGTGCGAAGGCGCGGTGTTCGTTTATGACTTTGACAGATTTCATTCTGCGGATATCCTGCCTCTTTTCGCTCAGTATCAGATAACCACGTTCTGCGCTCCCCCCACGATGCTCAGAATGCTCATAAAAGAAGACATTTCAAAATATGATTTCTCATCCGTTAAGCACATGACCACCGCGGGCGAAGCGCTCAACCCCGAGGTCGCCGTTCAGTTTAAGAAGGCGACGGGCCTTGAGATAATGGAAGGCTTCGGTCAGACCGAAACCACGCTCGTTGTCGGCAACCTTATCGGCACGCAGGTTCGTCTGGGCTCAATGGGCAAGGCTTCCCCGCAGTATGACTGCGACCTCGTTGACCCCGACGGCAATCCCGTGCCTGTGGGCGAAACGGGCGAGCTCGTTGTAAGGCTTGACAACGGCGACCCCGTAGGCCTGTTTAAGCAGTATATTGACGAGGACGAAAAGAACGCGGAATGCCGCAGAGGCAATATGTATCACACCGGCGACACGGCGTGGAGAGACGAAGACGGCTTCTTCTGGTACGTCGGCAGAGTTGACGACGTTATCAAGTCCTCAGGCTACAGAATAGGGCCCTTCGAGATAGAAAGCGTTATCATGGAGCTGCCCTACGTGCTCGAGTGCGGCGTTTCCGCGGCGCCCGACGAGGTGAGAGGCCAGATAGTCAAGGCTTCGATAGTGCTCACAAAGGGCACCGAGCCCACCGAAGAGCTCAAGAAGGAAATTCAGAACTACGTTAAGGAACACACCGCGCCTTATAAGTATCCGAGGCTCGTCGTATTCCGCGACGATCTGCCCAAGACAATAAGCGGCAAAATCCAGAGAAACAAGCTTTAATCGTGTTTTTTAGACTTGCCTGACGAAAAAAGCATTTTTAAGCCCGTCTCTTTTGTAAAAAAATTATATTGACAAAGTTATAAAGTTGATATATTATTACTCATAATAAAGACATTGACGAAGAGAGCTTGCCCAAGCGGCCTTTCAGAGAGGCGGTGGACGGTGCAAACCGCAGGCGCGCAGGAGCAGAGCTGTAGCTTCCGAGTCGGGAGGAAGAAAGCCTCGGCAAGTAGAACCTCCCCGTGACTGCTGCGTGAATGCATACGGCTTGTCAGAGCCTGAGTGGCGCTTAGCGCAATTTGAGTGGTACCGCGGGTCCAAGATATTTGTACTCGTCTCAAAGTTATTGTCAGCTTTGGGGCGAGTTGTTTTTTGCCCCGGAAAGAGAGAGGTGTTTTACCGATGGAAATGTCAGGGCTTGATATTAAAATCAAGGAAATGGCGTCAAGAATCCGCGAGCTGCGCGAGGTTGAAAATATCACGCTCGAAGAAATGGCGGAGAAAACCGGACTTTCGGCGGAAGAATACGCGGAATGTGAAAAAGGCAACAGAGACCTTAACTTCGCGTTTCTTTACAGATGCGCCGGAGCGCTCGGCATTGACGTTACAAACCTTATCGAAGGGCGTTCACCCAAGCTCAATTCATATTTCGTTGCCCGCAGGGGAGAGGCTCCCAAAATTTCAAACGCTCACGGCATGACTTATTACAACATGGCTTACGGCTTCAGAAACAGAATTTCCGAGCCGCTCTACGTTGTGAGCAAATACGATGAAGAGGCTCTCAAAAAGCCTATGGAGCTTACCAATCACCACGGTCAGGAGATTGACATAGTCATTGACGGTCAGCTTGAGGTGCAGGTGGACGGTCACTCCGAAATTCTCGGCCCCGGCGACAGCATTTATTTTGACTCCGACAGGCCTCACGGCGAACGCGCGGTCGGCGGCAAAGACTGCAGCTTCTACGCCATAGTGCTCAATCCCACGGGCGAGCCCATTCCCGAAATGCAGATAGCTCAGGCTGTCGCAAGCCCCGAAATGGGCCACAACAGAGACACTAAAGACAGAATTTACAAAAGATATATCGAAACCGTTGACGACGAAAACGGTTCGCCCGTATCCGTAAAATTCAAAAATACCGAAAAATTCAATTACGCGTTTGACATAATCGACGAGATAGCGGCAAAGGACCCCGACAAGCTCGCTCTGCTCTACGTTTCGAGCGACAAGGTGCCCACGAGATTTACCTGGAAGGAAGTTAAGCAGCACACCAACAGGTGCGTTAACTATTTCCTTTCTCTCGGCATAAAGAAGGGCGACAAGGTAATGCTCGTCTTAAAGAGAAATTACCAGTTCTGGTTCGCCACTCTCGCTCTCGAGAAGATAGGCGCAGTATCAATTCCCGCAACCTATCAGCTTCTCGCTCACGACTATGAATACAGGTTTAATTTTGCGGGCGTTTCCGCAATAATCTGCACCGCTAACGACCCCAACGTTTGCAAAAACGTTGAAGAGGCTGAAAAGAATTATCACGGCCTTAAGCACAAGCTCATAGTGAACGGCACGAGAGAGGGCTGGAGAGATTTCAACGAGGAATACATGCGCTTCAGCACTCATTACGACAGGCCCGACGACGCGCCCTGCGGGGAGGATTACATGCTCATGTATTTCACCTCCGGCACGGCGGGATTCCCGAAGCTCGCTGTTCACAATTATCTTTATCCTCTCGGTCAGTTCCACACCGCCAAATATTGGCACGACGTTGACCCCGACGGCATTCATCTGAGCTATTCGGACACCGGCTGGGCAAAAGCGGCGTGGGGCAAGCTCTACGGCCAGTGGATGTGCGAAACGGCGCTGTTCGTTTATGACGAAGACCGTTTCCACGCAGAGGATTTGCTGCCGATGTTTAAGCAATACAACATCACGACCTTCTGCGCTCCCCCCACGATACTCAGAATGCTCGTAAGGCAGGATATCACGAAATACGATCTTTCCGGCATTCAGCACATGACCACCGCCGGCGAAGCACTCAACCCCGAGGTTTACAGACTGTTTGAGCAGGCAACCGGCCTTCAGATACTTGAGGGCTACGGTCAAACCGAAACCGCGCTTATCGTGGGCAACATGAGAGGCGCAAAGCACAAGGTCGGCTCAATGGGCAAGCCCGCTCCGATTTACGACGTGCAGGTGCTTGACGAAAACGGCAAGATAGCGCCGGTCGGCGAAACGGGCGAAATCTGCATAAATATAAGCAACGGAGTGCCCTACGGCATAGCCGTGTGCTACTTTAAAGATGAAGAAAAAACCGCCGAAACCTGGAAGGACGGCTGGTATCACACCGGCGACACGGCGTGGAGAGACGAAGACGGATTCTTCTGGTACGTCGGCAGAGTTGACGACGTTATCAAGTCCTCGGGCTACAGAATAGGGCCCTTCGAAATCGAAAGTGTCATCATGGAGCTGCCCTACGTGCTCGAGTGCGGCGTTTCGGCGGCGCCCGACGAGGTGAGAGGCCAGATAGTCAAGGCTTCGATAGTGCTCACAAAGGGCACCGAGCCCACCGAAGAGCTCAAGAAAGAAATTCAGAACTACGTTAAGGAACACACCGCGCCTTATAAATACCCGAGGCTCGTGGTATTCCGCGACGAGCTTCCGAAATCAATAAGCGGCAAAATTCAAAGAAATAAGCTTTAAGAAAGGATAGATGAAAAATGGAAATCAAAATTACAAAAACCACTTCCCCCAAGGCAAAGCCCGCCGATGAATCCAAGCTCGGATTCGGCAACATTTTCACGGACCACATGTTTATGATGGATTATTCCGCTGATGCCGGCTGGCACGACGCAAGAATAGTTCCTTTTGCGCCTATCCCCATTCACCCCGCTTCAACCGTGCTGCACTACGGCACCGAGATTTTCGAAGGCCTCAAGGCTTACAGAACCGCGGACGATGAAATCCGCATGTTCAGACCCATCGAAAATATCAGAAGATTAAACAACTCCGCGGAGAGGCTCTGCCTTCCTCAGCTTGACGAAAAGGACGCTCTCGAAATTCTTGACACCCTCGTTGAGCTTGAAAAGGACTGGATTCCCCATTCCGAAGGCACTTCACTTTACATCAGACCCTTCATGTACGGCAACGATCCTCACCTGGGCGTTCACGCCGTTAAAAACGCGACCTACGTCGTGATTTGCTCTCCCGTCGGCGCTTACTATGCCGAGGGCATCAACCCCGTTAAAATCGCCATTGAATCCGAAGACGTCAGAGCCGTTAAGGGCGGCACCGGCTACGCAAAGTGCGGCGGCAACTACGCCGCTTCCCTCAGAGCGGGCGAAAAAGCCGAGAAGAAGGGCTTCACTCAGGTGCTCTGGCTTGACGGCGTTCACAGAAAGTATATCGAAGAAGTCGGCTCAATGAACGTTATGTTCAAAATCAACGGCGAGATAGTCACTCCCGAGCTCACCGGCTCCGTGCTGCCCGGCATCACCAGGAAATCCTGCGTTGAGCTGCTTAAAGATCGCGGCTATAAGGTCAGCGAGAGACTTATTTCCATTGACGAGCTTCACGAGGCTGCGAAGAACGGCACTCTTGAAGAGGCGTGGGGCACCGGCACCGCCGCCGTCGTTTCTCCCATCGGCTGGCTCAGCTACAAGGGCGAGGAATTCACCGTTAACAACGGCGTTATAGGCGACGTTACTCAGCAGCTTTATGACGAGCTCACCGCCATTCAGTGGGGCAAGGTTGAGGACACTCACGGCTGGATTCACAAGGTATGCTGAATTTTAAAAGAGTAACGCTGTTTTGCGGGCATTACGGCTCGGGCAAAACAAACGTTGCCGTCAATTACGCCATGCGGATGAAGGAAGCGGGCGCCGACGTGCGGATAGCGGATATGGATATCGTAAACCCCTATTTTCGCACGAAGGACAGTGAAGAAGAGCTGAGAGAAAAGGGCATTGAGCTCATTTCTCCGCGCTTTGCCAATTCAAACGTGGATTTGCCCGCTCTGCCGCAGGAGCTTTACGGCGTGTTTCAGGTAAAGAGCAAATACGCCGTGCTCGACATAGGCGGAGACGACAGGGGAGCTTACGCTCTGGGCAGATTTTCCGGAATGATACTCGAAGAGAACGATTACGACTGCTTTTTCGTAGCGAACTTTTTCAGGCCCCTTACGCGCGAGGCGAAAGAGGCTTACGAGGTTATGAAGGAAATCGAAACTGCGGGCAGAGTGCCGTTTACGGGCATAGTAAACAACTCCAATTTAGGCGAGCTTACAACGCCCGAAGACGTTTGCGGCACGTTCAAAAAAGCCGACGAGCTTGCCGAAATATCGGGCCTGCCGGTCGTTATGACCACCGTTATGCAGAGCATAGCGAATGCATTTGACGGCGAAAACGTGATGCCGATTACTCTTCAGAAGAAATATTATTGACGAAAGGAACGATAAACGTGCCTAAAGTAACTTTTGACACCGATAGCTGTAAAGGCTGCGGGCTCTGCGTTGAAGCCTGCCCGAAGCATATTCTCGTTATAGCTAAAGACAAAATCAACAAAAAAGGACATTCTCCCGCCGAGATGACGGATCAGTCGGCGTGTATCGGCTGCGCTTTCTGCGCAACCATGTGCCCCGATTGCGTTATTACCGTGGAAAAGTGAGGTGACTGAACATGTCTGAAAAAGTTTTGATGAAAGGTAACGAAGCGATAGCGGAGGCCGCCATAAGAGCCGGCTGCCGTCACTACTTCGGCTACCCCATAACCCCCCAGACCGAGCTTGCCGCTTACATGGCAAAGAGGATGCCCAAAATAGGAGGCACCTTCCTTCAGGCGGAGAGCGAAATAGCCGCCATAAACATGGTTTACGGCGTTTCCGCCGCAGGCAAGAGAGTAATGACCTCTTCCTCGAGCCCCGGAGTTTCGCTTAAGCAGGAAGGCATTTCCTACATTGCCGGCGCGGATCTCCCCGCGCTCATAGTTAACGTTCAGAGAGGCGGCCCCGGTCTCGGCGGAATTCAGCCCTCTCAGTCCGATTATTTCCAGGCAACCAAGGGCGGCGGACACGGCGACTATCATCTCATAGTGCTCACCCCCGCTTCCGTGCAGGAAATGGCCGATCTTACCGGCCTTGCGTTTGAGCTTGCCGATAAATACCGCATGCCCGCAATGCTTCTTGCCGACGGCACCATGGGCCAGATGATGGAGCCCGTAGAGCTTCCCGAAACCGAGCCCGAGTTCATCGACAAGCCCTGGGCGCTCACCGGCACCGATATGAAGAGAGAGCACAATATAGTCAATTCTCTTTATCTCGTGCCAGAGCAGCTTGAAAAGACCAATTTTGAAAGATATGAGAGATACAAGCTCGTTGAAGAAAACGAAACCCGTTACGAGAGCTTTATGACCGAAGACGCCGACGTTTGCGTCGTGGCGTTCGGCATTGCCGCCCGCGTTTCCAAAAACGCCGTGGTTGAGGCGCGCAAGCAGGGCATCAAGGCAGGCCTTATCAGACCCATCACCGTTTGGCCCTTCCCGAAGAAAGCCATTGCCGAGGCTGCAAAGACCTCCAAGGCGTTCGTAAGCGTTGAGCTTTCAATGGGTCAGATGATAGAAGACATAAAGCTCGCTTCCGATTGCTCAAGGCCCGTTTATCTGTGCAACAGAGTCGGCGGTATGATACCCTCACCCGAGGAAGTGCTTGAAAGCATAAAAAAAGCGGCAGGAGGTAACGAATAATGGTAGTATTTGAAAGACCCAAAAGCCTCGCCGAGGTGCCTCTGCATTATTGCCCCGGCTGCACTCACGGAATTATTCACCGCCTTGTGGCTCAGGCGATTGACGACCTCGGCATAGAGGGCAGAACGATAGGCGTTGCTCCCGTCGGATGCGCCGTTATGGCTTATGATTATTTCACCTGCGATATGATAGAGGCCGCTCACGGCAGAGCTCCCGCAGTTGCTACGGGCCTCAAGAGAGCGGACCCCGGCAAAATCATATTCACCTATCAGGGCGACGGCGACCTTGCCTCAATAGGCATGGCTGAAACAGTGCACGCCGCTACGAGAAACGAAAACATCACCGTTATTTTCGTAAACAACGCGATTTACGGCATGACAGGCGGCCAGATGGCTCCCACCTCTCTTCCCGGCCAGGTCACTCAGACTTCCCCTTACGGCAGAGACGTTGCCACCGCAGGCTATCCCGTTAAGGTCAGCGAGCTTCTTGCCGCTCTTGACGGCCCCGAATTCATCGCCAGAGTTGCCGTAAACAACGTTAAAAACGTTAAGAACGCTCAGAAGACTATCAAGAAAGCATTTGAAAATCAGGTCAACAACAAGGGCTTCTCTCTTGTTGAGGTGGTTTCTTCCTGCCCCACAAACTGGGGTATGACTCCCTCGGACGCTCTCAAATGGCTTGATGAAAATATGCTCTCATACTATCCTCTCGGCGTCTACAAAGACAAGAGCGCGGAAAAGGAGGGCGAATAATATGGCGACCACACAGATACTAATAGCCGGATTCGGCGGTCAAGGCGTGCTTTTCGCCGGCAAATTCCTCGCTTATAAAGGACTTATGGAAGAAAAGCAGCTTTCATGGCTTCCTTCCTACGGCCCCGAAATGAGAGGCGGCACCGCCAACTGCAGCGTAATAATCAGCGACGAGCCCGTAGGCTCCCCCATAGTTTCAAAGCCCGACGTGCTCGTGGTTATGAACCTGCCTTCGCTCGATAAATATGAAGACGCAGTCGTGCCGGGCGGCAAAATATTCGTTGATTCCACCCTCATTGAGAGAAAAGTCAAGAGAACGGACGTTGACGTTTATTACATCCCCGCAACGAAGCTCGCGATAGATATCGGAGCTCCCACGCTCGCCAACATGATAATAACGGGCAAGCTCATTAAGGAGACCGGAGTCGTTTCATACGACAACATCGACAAAACGCTTGAGAAGATAATTTCCGCAAGAAAGGCAAACCTTAAGGACATTAACTTCAAGGCTATAGAAACAGGCTACAATTCATAATTGAATTTAAGACAAAACAAACCGACCGGGCAGTCAAACGGCTGCCCGGTCGGAGCTTTTATGTTTGTTTTTAATTATGCTTTTTCCGCCTTTTTGCCTATGCTTCTGATAACGAGCAGAGTGCCGACGGTAAACACAAGGCCTATGGGAAGAGCTATGATGCCCGCGTTAGCGGTCTGAGCAAGGATGCCGGCTATAACGTAGGTTACAAACGAAACTCCGGCAACTGTCAGCGCGTAGGGCAGCTGAGTTGAAACGTGGTTGATATGGTCGCACTGAGCGCCCGCCGAAGACATGATGGTGGTGTCCGAAATGGGGGAGCAGTGGTCGCCGCAAACGGCGCCTGCCATACAAGCCGAAATGGATATAATGGTGAGCGGGTTGGAAGCTTCAAACACGCTGAGCACGATGGGGATGAGTATACCGAAGGTGCCCCATGAAGTGCCGGTTGCGAAGGAAAGGCCAACGGCAACGGCAAAGATGATTGCGGGCAGGAACATCTGGAACGACCCTGCGGTGCTTTCAACGAGCTGAGAAACGAAGACCTTCGCGCCGAGAGAATCGGTCATTGATTTAAGAGCCCAGGCGCATGAGAGAATGAGTATTGCGGGAACCATTGCCTTGAAGCCTTCGGGGAGGGACTCCATAATGTCGCTGAACTTAAGCACTCTTCTGATAACGAAGTAGATTACCGAGAACACGAGAGTTACGGCGCCGCCGATAACGAGGCCGACGGAAGCGTCGGAATCCGAGAAGGAGTCAATAAAGCTTGCGCCTTCGAAAAATCCGCCGGAATAAATCATGCCGATAACGCAGGAGATGATGAGAACGACAACGGGAATAATAAGGTCAATGACTTTGCCCTTTTCGTTGGCTTCCATCTCTTCAACAGCCTGCTTTGTGCCGGTTGTGAACAGGTCGTCTTTTTCAACGGCGTTATATTCGTGCAGCTTCATCGGGCCGTAGTCAAACTTCGCAACAGCGAGCACTATCATCATAACGATAGTGAACAGAGCGTAGAAGTTGTAGGGAATTGCGCGGATGAAAAGAGCGATTCCGTTTGCTTCGCCGGCGCTCTTCGCAAAGCCTGCTACCGCGGCTGCCCACGAAGATATGGGAGCGATGATGCATACGGGAGCGGCGGTCGCGTCTATGAGATAGGCGAGCTTTGCTCTCGAAATTTTATGACTGTCCGTAACGGGTCTCATAACTGAGCCAACGGTAAGGCAGTTGAAATAGTCGTCTATGAAAATAAGCACGCCGAGGCAGATTGTGGCAAGCTGAGCGCCCACTCTCGACTTAATGTGCTTAACAGCCCAGCGGCCGAAAGCGGCGGAACCGCCGGCTTTATTCATGAGCGCGACTATCGTGCCGAGAATTACGAGGAAAACGATAATGCCCATGTTGTAGCTGTCCGAAAGGTTAGCCACAAAGCCGTCAAACAAAGCGTGATTGAGGGTGGCCTCAAAGTTGCCGCCCGCATAAATAACGCCGCCGACGATAATGCCCAAAATCAGAGAGGAATAAACCTCTTTTGTGATGAGGGCAAGCACTATGGCTATGATTGCAGGCAGAAGAGAGAGAATGGTAGCATAGCTGCGGATAGACTCTCTTACCGTTGCGATGGCGGTTTCGATGTTTGTTTCGAAAGCCGGGTCATCGGAAAGATTGTCTGAATAATTGTCCACGTATTCCTGAGCCGCGTCCGGGTCGGAAAGGTCGTAAACCGGGTCCGTGTCGCCGAGCTGAGCGTCAAGCAGCACAACTGCTTCTTCGGCTTCTGCGACAGCTTCGGGCTCCTCAGTGTCGGCGAATGCCGTGATGGCAAACGACGTGAGCACAAGGGAGAAAACAAGAAGCAGGACAATCAGCCAATTCTTTTGTTTCATTTTTTATCCCTCCGTAAATTTATATGTGTAATTTACTTTAAAAAATTAACATAACGGGCATAAAAAGTCAATAGAGAACGTTCCTGTTTTTTCATTTGCCGCTTAGGGCGTCGGTGAGAGCGGCAAAATCCTCAAGGGTCATCGTTTCCGCTCTTACGGTAGGCTCAAAGCCGCATTTTGTAAGCGCCGACGCTATGTCGCTTTTAGGCATTCCGAGCCCGGAGCTTAAAGAATTGAGAGCGGTCTTTCTCCTTTGACCGAAAGCCGCTTTAATGACGGAAAAGAACAATTTTTCGTCAGAAACCTTTACCGGGGGCTCTTTTCTCAGATTGAGGCGGATAACGCTGCTGTCCACCTTCGGGGACGGATAGAACGAACTTTTGCCCACGTCAAAAAGTTTTTCCGCTTCGGAATAATAATTAACAGCGGCGGTTATCGCTCCCGAATTTCTGCTGCCGACCTCGGCGCACAGCCTGTCCGCCGCTTCTTTTTGAACCATTACCGTGATGCTGTCGATTTTTTTCGTCGCCGTGAGCAGGCGCATTATTATCGGCGTTGTGATGTAATAGGGGAGATTTGCGCAAACGCAGACCCTGCCTTCGCCGAATTCCTCGTCTATGAGCTTGTCGAGGTCGGTTTTGAGCACGTCGCCGTAAATTATTTTTGAATTGTCAAAATCCGCGAGCGTTTTGTCGAGCACGGGCAGCAGCTTTTTGTCAACCTCTATGCTGACCACCTTGCCGGCAAGCTCGCAAAGCTGCGCCGTCAGCACGCCTATGCCGGGGCCTATTTCAATTACCCCGCAGTCTTTTGATATGCCGCTTTTCCGGGCAATTCTCGGGCATACTTCGGGGTCAATTATGAAGTTCTGACCGAGATTTTTTGAAAAGTGAAAGCCCTGCTCATTCAAAAGATATTCGATTGTCGCTCTGTCCGTAAGTTCGTAACGCATATATCATTCGTCCAAAAACATTTGATAAGGGGAGAAAATATTGTAAACTCTTCCGTTGATTTTTCTCCACCGTTATAATATAATGTATATCAACAAAAAAATCAAGGGGGATAATTATGTCTATTCTTGTGACCGGAGGAGCCGGATTCATAGGCTCCCACACTTGCGTTGAGCTTCTTAATGCGGGCTATGACACCATAGTGCTTGACAATCTCTGCAACAGCAAGAGAGAGAGCCTGAGAAGAGTTGAAGAAATCACCGGCAAGAGCGTTAAATTTTATGAATGCGACATAAGAGACAGAGCGGGGCTTGACAAAATTTTTGCGGAAAACGACATTGACGCGGTCATTCATTTCGCGGGACTCAAAGCGGTCGGCGAAAGCTGCGCGAAGCCCCTTGAATATTATGAAAACAACATCGGCGGCACCGTTATTCTCTGCGAAGCCATGCGCGACGCGGGAGTTAAAAAGATAGTTTTCAGCTCGTCCGCAACCGTTTACGGCGAGCAGAACGTGTCGCCTTTGAGAGAAGATATGCCCGAGGGCAAAACGACCAATCCCTACGGCACCACGAAGCTGTATATTGAGCGCATTCTCAAAGATACTTACGCCGCCGATAACGGCTGGAGCGTTTGCCTGCTCAGATATTTTAACCCCATCGGCGCTCACAAGAGCGGCAAAATAGGCGAAGACCCCAAGGGCATTCCCAACAACCTTGCGCCCTACATTCTTCAGGTCGCCATAGGCAAGAGAGATCACCTTTCGGTGTTCGGCGACGATTACGACACCCCCGACGGCACGGGTGTGCGCGATTACATTCACGTTGTTGACCTTGCTCTGGGCCACGTTTGCGCCGTTAAGAAGATACTCGGCGAAACGGGCTGCTTCACTTACAATCTCGGCACCGGCACGGGCTACAGCGTGCTCGACGTGCTGCATTCATTTGAAAAAGCGGTGGGCAGGCCCATTAAATATGAGATAGCTCCCCGCCGCGCGGGCGATATAGCCACCTGCTATTCCGACCCCTCAAAGGCAAAAGCGGAGCTTGGCTGGAGCGCCGAAAGAGGGCTTGACGAAATGTGTGAAGACAGCTGGCGCTGGCAGAGCATGAACCCCGACGGATATTGATAAAAGCAAAAGGAGAAGGCTGAAATGAGAGCTGTTATAACCGTTATAGGAAAAGATATGGTCGGCATTCTTGCCAAGGTAAGCTGCGAATGCGCCGACCACAAAATAAACGTGCTTGAAGTAACGCAGAGCATTCTGCAGGATATGTTCGCTATGATAATGATGGTCGATATTTCCGAATGCGACATACCGTTTACCGAGTTTGCCGACAATATCGGCAAGATGGGCGACGAAATGGGCCTGTCAATTCACGCCATGCACGAGGATATATTCAACGCAATGCACACTATCTGAGCGTTGGGAAAGGCCGGTTTATGCTTAACGAAAGAGATATTCTTGAAACGATAACCATGATTCAGGACGAAAACCTTGACGTGCGCACTATCACGATGGGTATTTCGCTTCTTGACTGCTGCCACAGCAACATCAACATAATGTGCAGCAAGGTTTACGATAAAATTCACCGCTACGCGAAGGACCTCGTCAAAACGGGCGAGCAGATAGAGAAGGAATTCGGCATTCCCATAATCAACAAGAGGATTTCCGTAACTCCCGCCGCCATGATACTCGCTTCCTGCGACAACAGGGACGCCGTGAAGCTCGCAAAAACGCTTGACATAGCCGCCGAAGAATGCGGAGTGAATTTCCTCGGCGGATTTTCCGCTCTCGTGCAGAAGGGCTTCGGGCCCGGCGACAAGGAGCTTATTGAGGCGATACCGCAGGCTCTTGCCGAAACCGAAAGACTCTGCTCGTCGGTCAACATAGGCTCCACCAAAACGGGCATTAACATGGACGCCGTGGGTATGATGGGCAGGGCGGTCAAATCCGCCGCTGAGCTCACTGCCGATAAGGGCTGCATAGGCCCCGCGAAGCTGGTCGTATTTTGCAACGCTCCCGAGGATAACCCGTTTATGGCGGGCGCGTTCCACGGCGCGGGCGAGCCGGACTGCGTTATAAACGTGGGCGTTTCGGGCCCGGGCGTTGTGAGAGCCGCTCTCGCGAAAGCGGGGGATGACCTCGACCTCACAGAGGTTGCGGACCTCGTGAAGAAAACCGCGTTCAAAATCACCCGTATGGGTCAGCTCGTTGCCACCGAGGCTTCAAAGAGGCTCGGCGTGCCCTTCGGAATAGACAAAGAGCTTGAAATAATCAAGCAGCTCTTTGATGTAGCAACCCTCTCGGAAAAGATTGATAATTATCAGAATCTGCTCTCCACCTACGACCG
>CAJOLX010000019.1 GCA_905235625.1 uncultured Clostridia bacterium | reverse complement strand
CTGGCAGGCCAATAAAAAGCGCACTTGTGCGCCGCCAGTAATATTAGGGCTATGCCCGAAAATGAAATACCACCCGCTTTGCGGGTGGATATTTATTTAAGCGCAAAGCAGAAACCGGTTTATCTGCAAACGCAAAACTTGAAAATTCCTACGAACTGGAGCATACTGCCCGCGAGAATAAACAGGTGGAATATGCTGTGGCCGTATTCGTATTTTTTGGGGTTCTTTGCGCTCATGCCGAAGAAAATCATACCTAAAGTATATACCGCTCCGCCGATAACGAGCCAAAGCACAAATTCGAGCCCGAAAGCGTTGTAAACCTCTTTTATCGCCAAAATCATGCTCCAGCCGATAACGAAATAGCTGGCGTATGAAATCACCTGATAGCGTTTAAAATCAATCGCGGTGAAAGTTACTCCGACCGCCGTGCCGACTATAACGAGAGCGGTTATCACTATCGTGAGCACGGGATTATATTCTCTGAGCCCGGTGCCGAGCACGGGAGCGTAGGTGCCTACTATGAGGGCGAAAATAGAGCAGTGGTCCAGCACCTGCATCACCTTTTTGGCTCTGCCTCTTTTAAGCCCGTGATAAACGCTCGACATCGTGTAGAGGAATATCATCATAAGGCTGTAAAATATGCTGCACGCGAGCCCCCACCAGTTTTTATAAAGCGCCGAAAATACGGTGCAGGCAACCAGCACGAGCACGCCGAATCCGCCGCCCACAATGTGGCTTACAGTGTTGAATATTTCGGCATTTTTAGTGTAATAAGGCAAACGCCTGTTTTCGATTTTTGTTCTGCTCAAAACAGCACCTCCCTGAATTTGCCGCAAGCAGATAAGAGCAATAACGTCATCCTGTCTATAAGTGTATCATAAATCGAAAAATGTTGCAATGCTTGTAAAGAAAATTACTTTACAAATATATACGTTTATCGTCCGCTTTTCTTGTGCGATTGTATTAAAGGCAAAAAATCCCGCCGGCTTTCGTCGGCAGGATTTTCGATTTGCTTATTAACTTAATATTCTGATATCCGTCGCGTAAATCAGCTCGCAGGCGCCGTCGCCGGTGTCATCCCTTGAAACGCTCGAATTCCACGTGAAATAAGAGCCGTCGGGCTTTTCACCTCTCAAATCAACGAGATACCCCGTTATGATAACGTGGTCGCCTTTTTTGACTCTGCCGAGCTGTTTTTTTACGGAATCGTCGGCGGGGATAATATGATTGTTTGCCGACTGCTTCGCAACGCCGCCGGAGCCTCCGACAGGGGAGAGGTCCGTGTCGGAGTTTACGCGCCAATAATACCATCTGCCGCTTTGGCTCCAGTGAAAATCAATGCGGTCGTTGTATTCGGCGACCGTACCCCAGCCGAGCGCGAGGTCTTTGGGCGCGAGCCTGTCGCCGAGAGAAGAGCCGTGATAGCTGCGCGCGCTCAGCACGACAGCGTCAATTTCATAGGAATATTTAAACGTGATATTGACGCTGTAGCCCGATTCCTCAAGCTGAACTCCGCCCTCCGCTGCCTGCTGAACGGGCGGCTCAAGCCCGGATATGCTCCTTTGCTCTTTGCCGCCTCTGTTCAGAAAAACGACTGCCGCTATGACAACGAGCGCCAAAACGGCGATTAACTTTTTGTTCATGGCTGCTTGGGCCTCGGGTAAACGTGAGTGCCCGTGATATTGGTTTTCGCGACCAGTGTGCCGAGGTCGTCCGTTACGGTAACGTCATAGAAGCAAACGGTTCTGCCGTCTTTAATGAGCGCGGTCTCGGCAGTCAGCACCGTGCCTTTTGCGGGGGCGGTGTGAACTATGGTGCTCGAGGTGGAAACCGTGCCGTAATCCTTGCCGAAGTTTGTGGCAACGGCGAATGTGAAATCCGCCATGGTGTAAGGCACGGCGCCCATGAGGCTGCCTCTCGCGTTAACGTGCCTGCCGTCCAGCTTGAGCTGAGTTTTGGCGTAATTTTCGCCCACTTCAACTATTTCTATGCCGGTTGCCTCGGTCGCGAATTTATCGTTTGAGAAGAATTCTCTCGCTTTTTCAAGATCTGTCATTTTCTGCCGCCTTTTTAATTACGCTTCTTCGTTGTCGCCTATGGCAGTTTTAGCCGAAACGACGACCTTTTTATCGTAGCAGGAGAAGATTTCTTCCACCTTTTCCTTATCGGGAGCTTTGGTGATGATGCTGACAACGGGCACTATGATAAGGCCGGCGAGCATGCAGAAAGCGCCGCAGTTGATGGGAGACTGGAGAAGGGTGGGGAAGCTGCTTCTTGCAACGCAGTTAGCAAGCATAACGATTGTTGAGAAAAGGAAGTTGACTGTGCAGGCTGCTTTGGTGGTTCTCTTCCAGTAAAGACCGTAGAGGAAAGGAGCGAGGAATGCGCCTGCGAGAGCGCCCCAGGAAATACCCATCATCTGAGCGATGAATGAGAGGCCGCCTCTGTATTGGAAAATAGCTATAACGGAAGAAATGGCTATGAACACCGCGATGAAAATTCTCATGGTGACGAGCTGACCCTTTTCGCTCATATCCTTCTTGAAGTTGGGCTTAATGAAGTCCAGAGTAAGGGTGGAGGAAGAGGTGAGCACGAGGGAAGAAAGGGTGGACATTGACGCCGAAAGCACAAGCACTACAACAAGCGCTATAAGAATTGTGGGAAGGCTTGAGAGCATTGCGGGTATAATGGAGTCGTAGCTCGCGGGGGTTACGCCGTCTGCGCCCATATCAATCTGAGAAGCGAAAAGTCTGCCGAAGCCGCCGAGGAAGTAGCTGCCGCCCGCGATGATAACGGCAAATACGGTAGAAATGATCATGCCCTTGCTGATGGCTTTTTCGCTCTTAATGGCATAGAATTTCTGCACCATCTGAGGAAGACCCCACGTGCCGAGCGAGGTAAGAATGATAACGCCCACAAGGTTTACAATATCGGGGCCGAAGAACGAGGTGAAAACGCCGGGCTGAGTTTGACCCGCGGCGTTCGTGCCCTCGATGAGAGAGAGCTGATAAACGGCCTCCGAAAGTCCGCCCTGAGATTTAAGCACGGCAACGATAACAGCGGTGATGCCGATGAGCATGATGATGCCCTGAATGAAGTCGTTCATAGCGGTCGCCATGTATCCGCCCACGATAACGTAAACGGCGGTAAGCACTGCCATTGCGATAACGCAAACTTCATAAGGGATGCTGAAAGCCATGCCGAAAAGGCGGCTCAGGCCGTTGTAAAGAGAAGCGGTGTAGGGGATAAGGAAAATGAAAACGATTATGGAAGCGATGAGCTTCAGATTTTTGGAGCTGAATCTTTCCTCAAAGAACTGAGGCATTGTGGCGCTGTGCAGGTGCTGAGTCATAACGCGGGTCCTTCTGCCGAGCACTGCCCATGCGAGCAGCGAGCCGAGGAATGCGTTCATAAGGCCTGCCCAAGTGGCGGCGATGCCGTATTTCCAGCCGAACTGGCCGGCGTATCCTACGAAAACGACTGCCGAGAAATAGCTTGTGCCGTAAGCAAAAGCGGTGAGCCAGGGGCCGACCGATCTGCCGCCGAGCACGAAACCGTTAACGTCTGTTGAATGCTTGCGGCAATAAACGCCGACGGAAATCATCACGCCGAAGAATATTACCAGCATCGCGATTTTGATAGCAAGATCCATTATGTTCTTTCCTTTCATGAACCGGGTCAACCGGATTTATAACTTGTTTAAGGGCGGCATTAAGCAAAAAATAAAGCCCTCTGCGCTCAAAAAGCACAGAGGGCGAATAATCCGCGGTACCACCTCAATTACCGGCAAAGCCGGTCTCTCAGGCCAATCAGCCTTGACGCTTTAACGGGCGAACCCGGCGCAGCCTACTCGGCAAAGCCTTTCGGTGAGCTGCTCGGAAGGGTAATTCAGCCGCCGCGTCTTATTGCCTTGCACCTGCCGGCAATTCTCTGAAAAGGCGTTATCGACAACCTACTGATTCTTCGTCATCGCATTGATATTGAAATGATTTTATCACTCGAAAAATTTTTTGTCAATAGGATTTTTCAACTTTTTCGTCTTCTTTAAATTGACTTGAGGGCTGCGATGTAGTACAATGTAATCGGTAAAATTTTTGATTTGATTGAAGGGAAGGTAAAAAATGAAAAAGATTATTTCTTTGGCTCTTTCTTTGCTCTTCGTTTTCGGCATGACGACCTGCGCCTTTGCGGCGTCGGATAACGGCAGCTATACCGTTACCAATCCTTATGAAGGCATTGACTGGGGCGAAATACAAACCTATAAAACCGCTCTTCACACTCACACCAACGCGTCCGACGGCGATATTACGTTAAAGGAAAACATCGAAAGGCACGTTGAGTGCGGCTTTGATATAGTGGCAAACACCGACCACGGCACCGTGAATTATTCGTGGGAATACGAAAATCCCAATAAATTCATCCACTCTTTCTTGAAGCTTATCGGCAGGAACGAGGGCGAGCTCGTTTATCTGGGCAAAAGCGGCTCGTTTGACAACGGCATTTCCTACGAGCTTGAAGAGAGAAACGGCGACGATTTTCTTGTGCTCGATAACGGCAAAGACATAATGAGAGTGCCTTACGGCATTGAGAATAACGCCGTTTCCGTAAACGCTCACGTTAACAGCTGGTTTGTTGATTACCACGACAACAGCATCACCACCTACGTTGACGCTCTCAGCGGCGTGCAAAAAGCGGGCGGCATTTGCGTTATCAACCACCCGGGCGAGTATTCCAAGGCAAGGTATGAAATCCGCTCGGCAAACGCCTATAACCTCGATGAGTTCCAGTATTGGTATCACGTCAATAAATGGGCAAAGCTTTTGAGCAAATACGACTGCTGCCTCGGCATAGACGTTAACTCAAAAGGCGATTCGAGAACGAGGTTTGACAGAATTCTTTGGGATATTCTGCTTGAAAGATTTGCCGATAACGGCCAAAACGTTTTCGCGATCTGCTCGAGCGACGCTCATCAGCTCAATAAAATTGACACCGGCTTCGTTTACGCTCTTATGCCCGAAAAGACTTCCTCGGCGCTCAGAGATTCTCTTTCTTCCGGTCAGTTCTTCGCCGCCTCGCACTGCCTCGGCAACCCCGACGAGCTTGTTGAAATTTACACCGCTCTCGAGGAGCTTTACGGCGAGAGCGAGCTGAGCGATAAAGTTAAAGCGGCGGCATTTGAAATGGACGAAAAGGCGACCGCTATCGAAAGCGGAGAAGCGGATGCGGACGACGACATCGGAATTACCTATAAGGTGCTCGATGACGACGGCTACTGCATCAGCGAAACCGAGCCGATGATAACCTCCGTTACCGTTGACGAGGCAGAGGACACTATCTCAATAGAGAGCGAAAACGCGCTGATAGTCCGCTGGATTTCAAACGGAAAGCTCATCGCAACGACCCGCTCGGACGAGGCTGTTTTTGACCTTAACGATTATTCCGACGAGCTCGGCAGCTACGTCAGAGCAGAAGTTTTCGGCGAGGGCGGCGTGATTTACACTCAGGCGTTTCTGCTTGACAGCGCAGCGAAAGCCGGCACGAGCGAAGTGGTTGACAAGGGCTTCTTCGATTTCGGCGTGCTCGATTTCCTCGTTGGCACCGTGGGCAACTGGGCGGACATTATCGGCAGAGCAGTAAGGAACATATTCAGATAAATTCTGATGTGTATAAACCGCAAAAACAAACCGCAAAAACCTTTTATTAAATCGCAGGAGGAAAAATCATGAAAAAGAAACTTTCAATCGCACTTATTCTTTCCATCCTTATCGTGACTCTCTTTTCCGTGAATGCTTTTGCATACGACACAAAAACGGAAGCTTTGCTCGATAAGCTGACAACTTCCGACGAAATTGCCGTCACCATACCGGCGGGCGACACTTTCCTCGGCTCTTCAAGCGACACCTTCTATATCAAGGGCAACACCGTTGCGTTTGAGTATCACACCGGTTTTCTGACCGTTAAAGCCGTGCTTAAAGACGGCGTCGCTTACGCCTATTTCCCGAGCCTCCCGTTCTTCTACGCAAAAATTGAAAACATGGGCCTTGACAACATTGACGTTCTCACCATTCTCGGCAACGCCTCTCAGCTTACCCAGGCGGTGACCGCGTTTGAAAAGAGCTCTTTTGAAGAAGCCGTTGACGGCAAGACCTATTACGTTGAGCAGTTCACCGACAGAGCGACCACAACACTCAAATTCTATTATGATGGCGACGACCTCAAGATTTTGAGCGTTCACGACGAAACGAGCAATTCCACTCAGAACACCTATTTTGAAAAGATTTCGTTCTCGGTCAGCGACAAAGACGTTGCCGTGCCGAGAGGACTTGACGTCACGCCGATTTTTAATTACTTATTTTCTTCGTTAATCGGCTCTATCGCGGGATAATCTATGAATAAAAGCGAGCTTCTCACACCTAAATACCGCTTCAAAAGCGTGCTTGACGTGACCGCGGACGATTTGCGCAAAATGGGCGCAAAGGCTGTGGGCCTTGATATTGACAACACCGTTGCCCCCGACGGCACAACCGATTTTTTGCCGGGAGCAAAAGAATGGGTCGCCGAAATAACGGGGCAGGGCATACCCATAACCGTTATTTCAAACGGCTCCGCGCGCAGAGTCGGCAGCATAGCCGAATATCTCGGCGGCTTGCCTTTCGTTCATTTTGCAAGGAAGCCGAGCCCCCGCGGGCTTTTAAAGGCTGCCCGTGACATGGGCGTTGACATAACCGAGCTTGCAATGCTCGGCGACCAGCTTTTTTCCGATATTAAGGCGGCAAACCGATGCGGCGCAATAGCGGTCAGAATTGACCCGATCGACGCTCCGAACCGCTATCCGCTCTATTACAAATGGCGGCACAAGCAGGAGAGACCTTATATTGAAGCGTTCGAGTCAAAGCACGGTTACGGCGTTTATACCGAGGATTAGGCTGCATATAGTCCGTTCCTCTTAAAAAGTAAAAAAAGTGCTTGCATTTACGGCGCTTATGTGTTAAAATGCTTCAGTAACACAACTTAGACGGAGGTAAATAACATGCCTTGGTATGAAATAGTATTGGGAGCAGTCATTCTCGTAACTTCAATTGTTCTTATCGTTATCGTTCTTATGCAGGAAGGCCGTTCGGACGGTCTCGGAGCTATTGCCGGCGGAGCTGAAACTTTCCTCGGCAAAAATAAGGGCAGGACTATGGAAGAAAAGCTCGTAAAGATTACGAAAATTTTTGCTACCGCATTTTTCGTTCTTTCGCTTCTCGCAACCATTATAGTTTTGTTTGTAACGAAATAAAGCCATTAAACCCAAAAGCCTGCCGATTTAACCGTCGGCGGGCTTTTTGTGAAGATTGACATTTTAAGAAACAATGAATCAGACAAAAGAACAGGAAAACATACGCATATATATCTCGATAAACGGCGACCTTTTAGCGGACGCTCTTGTAAGAAGCATGATGAATTACCGCCATCACGGCGATATAAACACCTTGTTTCATTCTGTTTACGTGTCTTACTGCGTTTTGAAAATGTGCAGAGCGCTGCACGTGGAGCAAACGAGAGAAATTGTGAGAGCCGCTCTGCTTCACGATTTTTACCTTTATGAATGGTACACCGAAAAGCACGAGCAAAATCACATCTGGTATCACCCGGGTCAGTCCGTTATAAACGTTGAGAAATACATAGGCTCGCTCAGCGATAAGCAAAAGAATATGATACTTTCTCACATGTTTCCTCTCACCAAAACGATGCCCGACAATATCGGAGCGTGGCTTCTTACCATTGCCGATAAATACTGCGCCTCGCAGGATTATCTGTCGATATCGTCAAGGTTTAATTCCGTTTATGATGAAATAGTCAAAAGGACACAGAGCAATGATGATTAAAGTTTGCACCTGGTTTTTGATATTTATTATTTTTTCGGTTTTGGGCTGGGTCGCCGAAACGCTGCTTTACCTTATCAGAGACGGCAAAGCGGTCAAGCGCGGCTTCCTTTTCGGGCCGTTATGCCCCATATACGGCTTTGCGGCGCTCATTTGCGACCTGCTCATTTACGGCGTGCTTGACAATATCTTCTATATAGCCGCGGCGGGATTTCTTTACACCGGCGTGCTCGAATACGTTACGCATTTTCTGATGGAAAAAATCTTTCACGCCATGTGGTGGGATTATTCCGACCGCAAGTTTAACGTTCACGGCAGAGTTTATCTTAAAGGCCTGCTCTTTTTCGCAGCGGGCTCGGTCATAATAGTCAAGGTTTTGCTGCCTCTGATATACGCTCTCATAGATATGATGCCCGTGAGGGCGCTTTATATCACGAGCTTTGCCGTTTACACCGTTTTCGTGGCGGACCTTGCAACCACCTTTGCCGACCTTAAAGACACCATCGGCGTTCTGAAACATATTCAGCGCACCGCCGCGCTCGAGGTGCAAAAGGGCGTTGACGCTACAAGCGAGCAGCTTGAGCAAATAAAGCAGAACACCGCCGAGCAGCTTGAGGAGCTTAAGGATTTTATCACGGAAAGCGAAACTTACCGCAAAGCCATAACCGAAAATCAGACTCTTATAGATTTCAAGAGAAGGCACCCGACCCTTATGCTGCTTAACTTCAAGTACATCATGAATATGATTTCCGACAGGCCCGACAATTCAAAAAAGCGCAAGGACATTAAGCTTTACGGCACTGCGGATTCTCTGCCCGATGACGAAGAAAAAGAAACCGGCAAAGAGGGAAGCGATGATTCGGCTCGTGATGACGGCAAAAAAGGCGCTTGACTCGGACAATCTTTAAATTTCACTTATGGAAATACAGTTACAGCCGTAAAATCATAAAAAATACAAGCTGAGATACACGGTATTTTGCTGCCGATTTTATCTCAGCTTGTTTGATTTCAGGCGCACGCTTATCGGTGCGATAAAAATCTTCCTTATGACAGTCGGGCATTATTGGGCGGCTGTTTAACGTTACGCCGAAAAACGTTATAAATTTTCTCAAAAAACTTTGTCATATATGTTGCAAAAATCGCCGCAATTTTGTATAATCATTTAAATATAATCCATTGACGGAGGCGAGAGAGTGAAACGCATTGCCGCAATACATGATATATCCGGCGTGGGCAAGTGCTCTCTGACCGCCGTTATCCCCATAGTTTCGGCTTTCGGCATTGAGTGCAACCCCGTGCCTACCGCTTTGCTTTCGACCCATACGGGCGACATAAGCGGCTACACTTTTAAAGACCTTTCGAGCGAAATGCTGCCGATTTGCCGCCACTGGAAGAGCCTCGGCATTTATCCCGACGCGGTTTTTTCGGGCTATCTCGGCTCTCGCTCGCAGGTTGAAGCGGTCAAAGAAATAATCGACGGCTTCACGCGCGAGGGCAAAAGACCTTTCGTTGCGGTTGACCCCGCAATGGCGGATTCGGGAGCGCTTTACAAGGGCTTTGAAGACGATTTTCCCGCTCTTATGGGCTCGCTCTGCCGCTGCGCCGACCTGATTATTCCAAACATAACGGAAGCCTGCCTTTTGACGGGCATGCCTTATTCCCGGGAGTGCGGGCGTGATTTCACAGAATCTCTCGTCGTAAAGCTCGGGGAGTTTACCCGCAAATACGTTGTTTTAACGGGCGTTTCGTTTGATAAAGACAGCATGGGCTGCTGCGTTTACGACGGCAGCGAAATTCGCTACACCTTCGGCGAAAGATACCCCGGCACTTATTACGGCACAGGCGACATTTTTGCCTCCGTGCTCGTTTCGTCAATGATGATCGGAATGAGCTGCTTTGACGGCGCCGAAGCAGCCGTTCGATTTACCTCGAGCGCCATTAAAGAAACCTACGAGCTTGGCATTGATCCGCGATTCGGCGTTACCTTTGAAAACCATTTACCGATGATTAACGAATTTAAGGGGGATGTAAGATGAGCTACGCAGACACCGTATTTATCAACACCTGCAAAGATATTCTTGAAAACGGCATTTATGACACCGACATTGACGTAAGACCCCGCTGGGAAGACGGCACGCCGGCTCACACCGTTAAGAAATTCGGCGTTGTTAACCGCTACGACCTGAGCAAGGAGTTCCCCATGCTCACGCTCAGAAAAACTTATCTCAAGAGCGCCGTCGACGAGCTTCTCTGGATTTGGCAAAAGAAATCCAACAACATCCACGATTTGTCGAGCCACGTGTGGGATGCTTGGGCGGATGAAAACGGCTCAATCGGCAAAGCCTACGGCTATCAGCTCGGCGTTAAGCACCATTATCCCGAGGGCGATATGGACCAGGTGGATAAAGTGATTTACGATTTAAAGCATAACCCCGGCAGCAGAAGAATAATCACCAATATTTATGTGCATCAGGATTTGAGCGAAATGGCGCTTTATCCCTGCGCTTACAGCATGACCTTCAACGTTACGGGCAAAAAGCTCAACGCCATTTTAAACCAGCGCAGCCAGGATATGCTCGCGGCTAATATCTGGAACGTCGCGCAGTATTCGGCGCTCGTTTGCATGATTGCCCAGGTCACGGGCTTTGAGCCGGGCGAGTTCGTTCACGTTATAGCGGACGCCCATATTTACGACAGGCACATTCCCATAGTAAAAGAGCTTATCGAAAAAACGCCTTATGACGCTCCCGAGGTGACGCTCGACAAGAGCATTACCGATTTTTACGATTTCACCAAAGACAGCTTCACAATAAGCAATTATCAATTCCACGAATTCACCTCCAAAATCCCCGTAGCTGTCTGAGAGGTAACATAATGAAAACGATAGTTTGCGTTGACCGCGAATGGGGCATAGGCTCCGCTAACGACCTGCTCTATCACATACCGGAGGATATGAAGTTTTTCAGAGAGCATACCCTCGGCAAGGTGGTCGTGATGGGCCTCGCTACGCTAAAGTCCTTCCCCAACGCCGCCCCGCTCAAAAACCGCATAAACGTTTTGCTTTGCGACGACCCTTCGTTTGAGAGCGAAGGCGTGATAATGTGCGGCAGCATAGAAAGTCTGCTTGAAACGCTCAAAAGCTACGACACCGACGACGTTTTCGTTATAGGCGGAGCTTCTGTTTACGCCCAGATGCTGCCTTATTGCGACACGGCTTACGTTACGAAAGTGGACTCCGAAAAGCCCGCCGACAAATACTTCCCCAATCTTGACGAAATGCCCGATTGGGAATGTGTTGACGAGAGCGAAGAAAGAGAATATGAAGGCGTGAAGTTTAAATTCACCGAATACAAAAAGCAAATCAATCAATAATTAACATAAATAAAGTTCCTAAGGAGTGATGATAGTGGCTACATACTGTAAAGAGCCCTCAAGAACGTTCAGCGAATACCTTTTGATACCGGGCTACACCTCAAAGGATTGTATTCCTGCAAACGTCAGCCTTAAAACCCCACTTGTGAAGTATCGCAAGGGCGAGGAAGAGTGCCCGATTATGCTCAATATTCCTCTGTCCTCGGCGATAATGCAGTCCGTTTCAAACGATACTCTTGCCATCGCTTTGGCAAAAGAGGGCGGCATTTCCTTCATTTACGGCTCTCAGAGCATAGAGGACGAAGCTGCGATGGTGGCGAGAGTCAAGAGCTACAAAGCGGGTTTCGTGGTGTCCGATTCCAACCTCAAGGCGGATTCCACCCTCAAGGAAGTGCTTGAGCTCGTTGAAAAAACAGGCCACAGGACCATGGCTGTAACGGCAGACGGCAGCCCCAACGGCAAGCTCGTCGGCGTTGTTACCGGCAGAGATTACAGAGTGAGCAGAATGAGCGAGGATACCAAAGTTTCCGAATTCATGACTCCTATTGACAAGCTCGTAGTGGCGGGGGAAGAGACCACTCTCAAGGAAGCTAACGATATCATCTGGGATCACAAGCTCAACTCGCTTCCCATAGTTGATAAAAACGGCAATCTGCTCTATTTCGTTTTCAGAAAAGACTATGCGCAGCATAAAGAAAATCCTCAGGAGCTGCTTGACGAAAACAAGCGCTACATAGTGGGCGCAGGCATCAACACGCTCGACTATGAGCAGAGAGTGCCCGCTCTCGTTGAAGCAGGCGCAGACGTGCTATGCATAGATTCATCCGAGGGCTACACCTGCTGGCAGGAGCAGACTCTCAAGTTTATAAAAGACAAATACGGCGACAGCGTAAAGGTCGGAGCCGGCAACGTGGTTGACAGAGACGGCTTCCTTTTCCTTGCAAAATCCGGCGCGGATTTCGTTAAGGTCGGCATAGGCGGCGGCTCTATCTGCATCACCCGCGAAACCAAGGGCATAGGCAGAGGCCAGGCGACCGCTCTCATAGAGGTCGTTGCGGCGAGAGACGAATATTTCAAAGAAACCGGCATTTACGTGCCCGTTTGCTCAGACGGCGGCATCGTTCACGATTATCACATGACCCTTGCCCTCGCCATGGGCGCCGACTTCCTTATGCTCGGCAGATATTTTGCGAGATTTGACGAAAGCCCGACACCCATCACCATGGTAAACGGCGTTTACGTTAAAGAGTATTGGGGCGAAGGCTCCAACAGAGCGAGAAACTGGCAGCGCTACGACCTCGGCGGCAAAGCGAAGCTTTCCTTTGAAGAGGGCGTTGACTCTTACGTCACTTACGCAGGCCCTCTCGGCGACAACGTCGCAAAGAGCCTTTATAAGGTGAAGTCAACGATGTGCAACTGCGGCGTTACCAATATTCCCGACCTTCAAAAGAATGCGAAGCTCACCGTCGTTTCCGCAACGAGCATTGTCGAGGGCGGATATCACGACGTTATGCTTAAATCTTCGCCGTCATCCGGCAGATAAGAGGGAATAAAATGTTGGCAGAGATTTGGACAAGAGCGTTTTCGCTTGCTGTGTCAATAGTCCTGATTTTCTTCACTCCGTCAAGCGTTACGAAGGTCAATCCCGACGAGAAGCTGCCCATAGAAACCGAGCAGGAAGTGACGATAATGTCATATAACCTCAAGTTCGGCGGCTCGGGCAAATACGACGTTGACCACCGCGCACCTCTCGTTAAAGAAAATATTGAGGCGTTTCATCCCGATTCCTTCGGCACTCAGGAATGCAACGAATTCTGGTTCAATTATTTGAGCGACAACCTCGAAGATTACGAGGGCGTAGGCATCGGCAGAGACGGCAACAGAGAGAGCGAAGCGAGCCCCGTGTTTTATCTTAAAGATAAATATGAGCTTGTGGATTCAGGTACGTTCTGGCTCTCGGAAACTCCCGATGAGGTCTCGAAGGGCTGGGACGGAATGTACAAACGCGATTGCACCTACGCCGTGCTTAAGGATAAGGAAACGGGCTTTGAATACGCTCATTTCAACGCGCACTTTGACCATCTCGGCATAGCCGCGAGGCTCGAATCCGTGAGCGTTGTAAGCAGCAAAATCGCCGAGAAATGCGGCGGCATTCCCGTCGTTTTCACGGGCGACCTTAACGACGAGGAAGGCTCCGTAATGTATAACCGCATTCTCGAAGCGGGCATGAGAGACAGCAAGTTCCTCGCCGAAGAAACCATGAACCACGGCACTTATCACGGCTATTCCAAAATAACGGAGCTTATGAGAGTTAAGCCCATAGACTTCTGCTTTGTCAACGATATGTGCACCGGCGTTTCTTCCTACTTGGTGGATACTCAGAAGTATGACGGAATATATCCTTCCGACCATCATCCCATCGTAATAGAGCTCACCCTGGCAAACTGAAAAAACCCGAATAAAAATCGACTGCATTTTTTCAAGCTCTGTATTATTGTTTTCGCTGTCAAAGGCACTATGAGAGTGTAAAGTCAAAGTAATACGGACAAATGAAATAATAAAGAGCAAAAGGGAACGCCGGGCAATCGCTCGGCGTTCCTCAAAATCAAAAGCGCTTTTTATTCATTTTTTTCGCAAACGGAGATTATATATCCGTCGATTATTTCGCTTGTGAACTCGCAGCTTTTGTCGGAGCAGGCGAGCTTACCGCTTTCGGGATAAAAGCGAACGCTTCCGAGTCCGCCGGCAATGCCCGTGCCGCCGGCTTTGAGATACGCTTCCTTCAAAGTCCACAGCAGAGTCGCTTTTTCTTCGCTGCCGCCGACGAATTCCGTTTCTATTTCGTCCGCAAAGCGCGGCAGCGCGTGAAGAGCGGCTTTGCTTATTTTTTCAATATCGGCGCCGACGGGCTTTTCGCTTAAAGCGCAGATAACGTAAATTCCGCTGTGGCTTACGTTAAAGCATATCTCGGCGTTTTCGGCGTAAGGCTTGCCGTTTTCGTCTTCGGCAAAAATTATATTTTCTTCGTCTTTACCGCATTTTTCGCTTATCATCCGGCGGGCGAGAGCGTCGGCGGCAACGCACCTTTTTCTGTCGTCTTCATTTTTGAAGCGAAGGGCTTTGGCCTGCCTTTCCGGGCTCATGCGGGCAAAAAGGCGCTCGTATTCTTCCGGCGAAAAATCGGTTATTTTGCATTTTTCAATTTTCATTGCGTAACGGTTATAACGGTGAGCACGTAAGAGGAGCCGCCGTCCTGCTTTAAAAGTATCACGTAGTTGCCTGCGGGCGTGTCTTCGGGAACGCTCAGCGGGCAAACCGCTCTGCCGTTTTCGTCGGCGCTTATTCTGCCGCTCTCGGTGAAAACGAAAGCCTTGCCGTAGTCGTTATAAACGCTCACGTTATATTGCACGTCGGCGTAGCCGTCAATAACTACCGAGCCGATTTCGCCCGGCTTCATTATGTTTGAAACGCTCACGAGCTTTGCGCTTTCCGAGCTTTCGTAAGGCTTGTCGGCGGAAGCGGTCGTGAACCTGCCGTCTTCATTTCTTTCTCTGCCGCCGTAATATTCTTCTATTATGGGGTCGTCAACGAGCGTTTCGGAAGCGGTTTCCTCCTTTTCCAAAGAGCCGCAGGCGTTTAAAAGTGCGCAAAGAGCGGCGGCGAGGATTACGCAAATTGTCTTTTTCATTTTATCACCTTAATTTTACCGATATTTCGCCGGAGGAGAGTGTGAATTCTTCTCCGCTGTTTGTTTTTACAATAAGCGAGCAGTCGTCCGCTATGCTCTCGGCAACGCCCGCAAGCTCTCTGCCGTTTTGGCAAAACGAAACTTCTTTGCCCGTTACGATGGATTTCGCCCTGTATTCTTTGAGAATTTCGCTTTTGTTAAATCGTTCGTTCATTCGCATCAGGCGACGCGCGATATTTTCCGCAAGGGCGGTTTTGTCGGCGTTAACTCCCACCGAGCCCGCGTTCGGCAGATTGCCGGGGAAGAGAGCGGTCGTAAGGTTTATGCCTATGCCGCAGCAGGTGAGCTCCCTGCCGCCCGAAGAAAATCTCTCGGTCAGAATTCCGCACACCTTTTTGCCCTCGATATATACGTCATTTACCCACTTTATGCCGGCATTTACGCCGATTTCGTCGAGAGCGCCGCAAACGCAAACAGCCGCGGCGGGCGTAATCAAATCAAAATCGGGCGCCGCTTCAAAAAGCAGGCTCATATAAAGCCCGGTGTCGGCGGGCGAATAAAAGCTGTTTCCTCTTCTGCCCCGTCCAGCCGTCTGCTCGTTCGCGATTATGAGCGAGGGCAGAGGCAATTCGGAGGCTTTTTCTCTCGCGTAGGTGTTGGTTGAGCCGACGCTCGCGAGAACGATTTCGTTTATATCCATTTTGCGCCTCCCGTTTAAAAATATTATATCTGCGGCGCTTTTTAAAGTCAATATCAAAAATAGCCCGTTGCTATTGACTAAAGCCTCGTTTTGTTCTAAAATTATCTTAGTATGCTAACGGAGGAATTATATCATGAAAAAAGCGTTTGCGGTCATTCTTTCGATGCTTCTTATTTGCCTTTCCTTTGCCGCCTGCGGCTCAAAAACCGGCGATGAAGCTGCCGAGCCTCAAGCCGAAGCGGAGCACAGCAAGGTGCTTTTCACAATGGAGAGCGGCGGCACCTTCACGGTTGAGCTTTACCCCGAATACGCTCCCGAAACCGTCGCGAATTTCCTTTCTCTCGTTGAGGCGGGCGAATACGACGGCACGATTTTCCACAGAGTTGTTGACGGCTTCATGGCTCAGGGCGGAGCTTTTCTGCCCGACGGCAGCCAGAGAACGGCAAACAGCATAAAGGGCGAAATGTCCGGCAACGGTTTTACACAGAATACCTTAAAGCACGAGAGGGGAGTTATCTCCATGGCGCGCATAGGCGGCATGTATGACTCGGCGTCAAATCAGTTCTTTATCTGCTACGATAAGGCCGATTTCCTTGACGGCGAATATGCCGCTTTCGGCAAGGTAATAGACGGCATGGAGGTCATAGATTCCTTCCTCAGCGTTCAGAGAACTTACGGCAGCGACGGAGCGATTTCTGCGCCCGTTGAACCCATCATAATTGAAAAAGCGGAGGTGATTTGATGCCTACAGTCAAGATGAAAGGCTACAAGGTCAATAAGCTCGAGTTTGTCAATAAATATGACAACGGCACCAAGGTGCAGATAGGCAACAAGGTGTCTTACAACGTGCGCTACAGCGGCACGAATCTTTGCGTAGGCGAGCTTTCGGTCGAAGTTGCCGACAAAGACGCTCCCGATAAATTCGGGGTAAAAATCGACTTGAGCGGCTTTTTTGAATATGACACCTCAAAAGAGAAAGAGCTCGCTCACGTGGCTTCATTCAAGGAGCTTTATCCCGTGTGCAAAAGCATCGTGATCGCCGTTACGGCGAATGCGGGCATACCCCCGATTATTTTGCCGCCTTTTGACATTGAAGGGCAGAATATTTACAGATTTGAGAAAAACATAGGTCAATAAAATAAAGAGAAAAGAGGAATGGAAATGGACCCCCTTGACATTGTAATGAAAGGAATAATCGGCATAGATCATTCCTACGCGAAAAAAGCAGCGAAAAAGACGAAGACTCCCGCCATACCCGAATCACCTCTTCGCAAAATTAAGGGCGACGGATACAGGCTCGGCTTTTCCACTCTCGAAACGATGCCAAACGTTGAAAGCGGCAGAACCTTCTATATTGCGGGCCACGGCTCGGGCCACAAAATGGAGGGCATAGTTTCTCCCGTTTACGTGAGCGCCGTGTGGATAGACTGCGGCGGCGACGAAGGCATTTTATGGCTCGGCGGCGATATTATAGGCCTCACGAGAATTGAGGTTGAAGAAATCCGCTCGAGAATACTTTCGTCAAAGGTCATAAAGGGCTGCAAGCTGATAAATATCAGCGTTACCCACAGCCATTCGGGCGTTGACACTCTCGGTTATTGGGGCAAACCCATAGCGAGCGTGCCGCTTGACGGCAAAGACCCGGAATATATGGAAACTCTCATGTCCAATTTCGTCAAGGCTTCCGAGCAGGCTTATCTTAACAGAAAGCCCGGCAAGCTCTATTCTGGGCGCATCGAGATTAAAGACGGGCTTTTCACAAAGCGCGGCTTTACCGATAAGCACGAGTTCCTCACCCGCCTGCGCTTTGCTCCCGATGACGGCGGCAACGAAACGTGGTTTATGAATTTCGGCGGTCATCCCAATTCTCTGGGCGGCTCAAACAGAATGCTCAGCGGCGAATATCCCTACTTTATGAGAGAAAAAATCAAAGCCGAAACCGGCGCGGACGTGCTCTTCACTATCGGCGCCATAGGAGCCATGGACGTTTGCCAAATGGACGAAGACCCGCTTGAATGCGTTAAAAAGCAGGGCGCGATGATAGCCGAAAACGCCGAGAAGATAACCGAAGAAAGGCTTCTCGAGCCCGAAATCAAATTCATTCAGCAGCCCTTCTATATGCCCGTTGACAATTACGTGCTCACCCTGCTCGCCATTTTGCACACCATGAGCTTCAAGGCTTATCCGTGCGAAACGAGCCTTACGGGCGTGTCTACCAAAACCGAGCTTACCTACATGAAGATAGGCGACCAGAAGTTCGTTACCCTGCCGGGCGAAAACTTCGTTTCAACCGTTTACGGCTCTTACAAAACGGCGGAAACCTCGCCCATCGGATTAGGCGAAGAGGTAAATCCCGCTCCGCTTTGCGAAATCTGCGGCGACAGCGAGATTATAGCCGTCGGCAACACGAACGATATGACGGGCTACGTTGTGCCTCCCAACGATTTTATGCTCAATCCCACTCAGCCGTTCCTTAACGGCGTGAAGGATAAAACCGGCCTTAACCACTATCACGAAACCAATTCAATGGGCGTAAACACTCAGCAGGCTATCGCCGACGCGTTTAGGGATGTTGTAAACAGAATGGACTGATATAAGGCTTTGCGGCAGAAGCTTCACGCCTCTGCCGCTCGGCTTAATTTTAGGCAAATCAAAAAGAATCGACGGTGTATTTATGAACTCGGCGCTTACGAGAAAGAAGAAAACAGGTTATGCGTTCGGAATTCTCATGGCGGGCCGTCTGCTCACTCTTTACGGCTGCGACGCTTCCGCCGACGCAGCGGGCAAAGAGTCTTTGGTTATTATTAATAATATACAGCTTGATTTTTGCGCCGCCTTATGATATAAATAACACTATGAAAATTATTAAGAAAGCATTCTCGATATTTCTGTGTGCCGCCCTGTGTTTCTGCTTCGCTTCGTGCGGGGCGGGTAAAATCGGCGACGAGGAACTGTCGGCATCACAAAGCGACGATGATTCAACCGTCAGAATAACCTTCCCCGAGGGCTTCACCGTGGCGGAGATTGCCGCAAGGCTCGAAGAAAACGGAGTTTGCTCAGCCGAGGATTTTATGGCAGAGGCGAATAACCCCGATTATCTTGCCGATTACGGCATTGAGATTGACGAGCCGGGCGAAAGAGCGTTTTTGCTCGAGGGATATATCTTCCCCGACACTTACGATTTTTATAAGCCCGAGGGCGCGTCGAGCGTAATCAAGCGCTTTCTCAGAAACTTCAATTCGCAGATAAGCGACGAGATGAAGCAAAGAGCCGACAGCCTCGGTTATTCATTGGACGAAATACTGACGATCGCATCCATAATCCAGGAGGAGGCGGGCAACCCTCCCGAAATGCCGAAGGTTTCGGCAGTGCTTCACAACAGGCTCGACAGCCCGTCTTTTTCAAAGCTGCAGTGCGATGCCAGCTCGTTCTATCTGAGAAACAGCGTCAAGCCTTACGTTTCCGAGGAAAGATACGAAACCCTTTTGCAGGCTTACAGCACTTATAACTGCGTGGGCTTGCCCGAGGGGCCTATAACAAACCCCGGCATCGACGCGATCAACGCCGCCCTTTATCCGGCGGACAGCCCTTATTACTTTTTCGTCACCGATGACAACGGAGTATATTATTATGCCGAAACTTTCAGCGAGCATCAGGAAAATTGCACGCTTGCCGGCATTTACTGATAGGAGGACCAATCCATGAAAAAAATTATCGCGATCATTCTTGCCGCCGCAACCGTTCTTTGCCTCTTTGCGGCATGCGGCAAAAATAAGGAAGAAATTCTCACCTCCGGCGATTACAGCTACGTTGTAGTTGAGAATAAAGACAATCCCGAAGACAAAACCGCAAAAATCGTTAAATACAACGGCGCTGAAGAAGTTGATGAGCTCACCGTTCCTTCGGAATTTGACGGCGTGCCCGTTACCGTTATAGGCGAGAGCGCTTTTGAAGGCTCCGAAGCTCTCAAGAAGGTAAACCTTCCCAAGGATTTGAAAACCATAGAGAAGAGAGCGTTTGCAGGCTCCTCGATTTTCAGCGTGTTCGTTCTCTCTTCAAATGACCTTGACACGATCGAAGCCGAAGCGTTCAAAGACTGCGCAAAGCTCGTTCAGGTCGATATTAAAACGGTTAATTCGATCGGCAAAGACGCTTTTGCGGGCTGCTCCGCTCTCGTGGTATTCACCCTGAGAAGCGACGTTGAGCTTTCTCCCGATTCGTTCACCGATTCAAGGTCGTTTAAGTTTGTAATTCACAAAGAATGCGAAAAAGTATCCGCTTTTGCAGAGAGCAACGGATATGAAGTGCAGATATTCTAAAAGGACATGAAAAAGACGATTTCAATTTTGATTTCCGCCTTGCTTGCGTTTACTCTTGCCTCTCCGGCGTTCGCTTCGGCAGCCGGGGAGAATTCGCTTTATTTAGCGGTTGCTTCCGATCTTCACTTCAATATTCCGAGAGAGCAGATTGAAGGCAGCATAGACGACGAGATTTATTATTACGCAAACCGCAGAGCGGCTATGGAGGACGAGAGCGGATTTATTATCGACGATTTTTTAAGGCAGTGCGCCGAAAACGACCTCGTTGATTACGTTCTCATCAGCGGCGACCTTGCCGATAACGGCAAGTCCACGCCCGACGAGCATTACGCCGTTGCGGAAAAGCTTGCGAAATTTGAGCAGGAAACCGGCAAGAGCGTTTACGTTTGCAACGGCAATCACGATTCCGGCAATAACTGCGAGACCGAAAACGAAACGTTCAGAGAGATTTATAACGATTTCGGCTACGGCGAAGCGCTCGAAACCATGGACGGCAATCTTTCCTACACGGTAAATCTCGGTGAGAAATACCGACTTATAGTTGCGGACAGCTGCAACCCGAATAAATCCACCGAGGACGGCCTTGACTCTTCAAGAGTTTCGTGGATAGTTGAGCAGGCGGGCAAAGCCTATAAAGACGGCAAATATCCCTTGCTCATGATGCACCACAATCTGCTTGACCACATGCCCGTTCAGAGAGTGCTCAGCCACAATTTCATAGTGCAAAATCACGTTTCAACCGCCGACAGGCTTGCGAACGCGGGCATAAAAGTTGTGCTTACGGGCCACGAGCACGGCAGCGACGTTATTTCGCACACGACCCTTTCGGGCAAAACGATAACCGATTTTTCAACCTCTTCGCTCACGATGTATCCCTTGAGCTACAGGCTCATGAGCTTTGAGGACGAAAAGATTTCCTATTCTTCCGAAACCATAGACAGCATAGACCTTGAGGCTCTCACCGAAGCGTGCGGCGGATACTCCGAAGAGCAGCTTTCGCTCATGAGCGAAGGGCTCAACGACTACGCGAAGGGCTTTTTTAAGGCGGGCATAAAATACAGGCTTTGGCTCTCTCTGACCCCCGAAAAGCTCGGCGTTGACGAGGATTCGATTATCGGCCCCGTCGTTTACACAGCCGTTGACAGGCTGCTCGATATTCTTGACGCTCCGCTTTACGGCGAAGGCGGCGTCAGCGAGCTTTCCGCGGAATACGGCATTGACCTGCCCGAAACGGAGTATTCCGACGGCTGGGACCTTGCGACGGAGCTCGTAGCCTATCATTACGCAGGCAATGAGCCGTTTGCGCTCGATTCCCCCGAGGTCACTTTGCTTCTTTACGTTGCCGACCTCATTATTCTTGACGCTCTCTCAAGCGTTAACGACGAGGTGTTCCTCTCCGCTGCAAATAAGGTCGCATCCTCTTTCGACACGGGAGAAATATGCAAAAACTTCACCAAAACGGTCGCCCGCAACGCAGGCCCCGTTACCGCAGGGGAGTATCTCATAGTCGCGATAGCCTCGCCTCTGCTCTACGGCCTCGCTTATGACAGAGACGGTCTTGACGACAATAACGGCGAAATTGACGGATATGCCGTAAACAACGCGTCCGCAAATCTTGCGGCAAAGTTCGGCTCGTTTTTCTCCGACGTTCTGCTCTATTTCAAGCTGTTTTTAAGCTACGTTATTAAAGCTCTTGTCGGATAAATCTCAAAAAAATCGGACACTTTGGCATAAGTGTCTAAATTTAGGGGTTTGACTTAAAAGCCGAAATAGTGTATAATCGGCTTTGCATATTATAAGAAACGGGAGTTGGTAGGTTTGATTCATTTTTCGGACTTGGGCGTTTTCCTGGGCGATATTTCCCGCTGGGAAATCAACCATTACACAAAAGATCCTCTTAAGGCTCAGCAGAGAACGCTTAAGAAAATCGTCAGGCGCAATAAAAACTGCGAGCTCGGCAAAAAGCTCAATCTTGCCGACGTGCATTCAATAGAAGAATATCAGCAGAAGATTCCTCTTTCTTCATATTCCGATTACGAGCCCTACGTTGACAGAATGGTAAACAACGGCGAAGACAGGCTTATGTTTTCAGGCAAAAACATTCGCTACGCTTCTTCATCCGGCTCTGTCGGCAAGCCCAAAATTCTGCCCAAGGGTATAAACGACCTTTGGAAGATGCAGTGCATCGGCTTTTCCGTTTCCGTAGCCACCGCTTTTCACTGGCTTAAGGATAAGAGGGGAGTCAGAATGGTCAATCAGTTCGGACCCCTCGTGCTCAATCTTACCGGCCATAAGCTGGAAGACGGCAAAAACTGCAACGGCGCAGGTCAGATTCCTTTGAGATATCTCAGAGGCATTCTTCCGTTTTTCTGCAGCACGCCCGCGGAGATACTTTTCCCTGACCTTGAAGACAAGCTCGACACTTCCTATCTTCAGCTTCGCTTCTGCCTTGAAAGCAAAAGGGTGAGCTACCTCGGCTCAATAGTCGTAACGCTGCTCACTCAGATGTTTGACTATCTTGAAGAGAATTGGGAAATGCTCTGCGACGATATAGAAAAGGGCATTATCAACCCCGATATAGCCATAACTCCCGAGCTTCGCAAGAAGTTTGAAAAGAGATTAAAGCCCAATCCTGCGAGAGCCGCAGAGCTCAGAGCGGAGTTTGAAAAAGGCTTTGACGACCCCATCGCTCCGAGAATTTGGCCGAAGCTTCAGTGGGCTTACGGCATGATGGGCTCCAACCTTTCCGTTTACGTTGAAAAGCTCCGCAGAAACATCGGCCCCAACGTGCCCATTCACAACATGGGCTACGCCGCCGCGGAAGGCTTCTTTGCCGCTCCTACGGACCTTGACGTTAACGACTACGTGCTTCTTCCCTGGTGCACGTTCCTTGAGTTCCTGCCCGTGAGCGAGGATGACGACGAGCACGCGGATTATTCTCAGAAGCCGCTTCTCATGAACGAGCTCGAGGTTGGCAAGGCTTACGAAATGATAGTCACAAACTACTCCGGTCTTTACAGATACAAGATTGAAGACGTTGTAAGAGTGACGAGAATGTATAATAACACCCCCGAGATTGAGCTTCTTTTCAGGCAGAATCTTTCGATGAACGTGTCTAACGAAAAGACGACCACCGATATGGTCATCGCCGCGGCTTCAAACACAGCAAAGAATCTCGGGCTTGAATTCACGGGCTTCAGCTTCTATCCCGACTACTCGACCAAGCCGCCGAGATACACAATGCTCGCCGAAGTAAAGGGCGGCGTCCCCGATGAGGAAACGAGGCAGAAGGCCATTGCCGAGCTCGATTCTCAGTTTGACGGCATCAACGAGAAGTATTATAAATACAGGCGCTGGGGCATGCTCAACACGCCCGAGGTGCTGTTCCTCAAGGAGCACACCTACACCGATTACAACAAGTATCTTGCCGATAAAGGCATCGTTCTCAATCAGATAAAACCCGTCACCGTTATAAACAACGAAGAGAGAGAAAAATTCTTCTTCTCACACGTTGAAACCGAATCTGACGTGGTTGATTACGTTCTCAATAAATAAAACTATCTCACTCACCGGCAAACACCTTTTTTCGGCGCTTGCCGGTTAGGTATGGGGAGAGAATCATGAAAGTTACCAAAAAAATCGTTGCGCTTGTTTTATGCTTGAGTATGCTGCTTTCCGCGGCGGCTCTCGCATTGACAAGCGCGGCGCAGCCGGAAGTAATTCCGCTCGTTTACATAAACGGCTACGGCAGCGGCATAAATCAATATGACGAAAACGGCAGGTCGCTCGGAAGAGTTGACGACGTTTTGAATACCGAAGACATAACGGCGTTTCTCAATGATAACACGACCGTATTCATGAAGGCCTTTGCCACTCAGGATTGGACGGAGTTTTGCGACAATCTCGTTGCGTTTATGCTGTCCGAGTATGAATACGCAAGGCTTGATGAAAACGGAGATCCTCGTTACAACACGAGAGCCGAGCAGATTCATGACGAAGCTTACGCAAGAAAATTTACAGGCACCAACATATATATCTTCAACTATGACTGGCGTCTTGACCCCACCGAAAATATGGATGAGCTCAGCGCCTATGTTGAAGCTGTTCTCAAAGTGTCGGGCAGCTCTGTTTACGCCATGCTCGGCAGGTGCGAGGGAGCCGCTATCGCCCTCACTTATTACGAAACCTATAAAGACCCGAGGATGGTTGAGCTCATCTTTTACGCCTCCGCCGCAAAAGGCGCTTCGCCCATAGGCGAGGCTTTCAGCGGCAATCTTAAGACCGACTCGGATTCTATAGAGAGATATATCTATCAGACGGAAGAGCTTCACGACTTGAGCTATCCCGTGACCGATAATTTCATCTTCACTTATGATTCTCTCGTTAAAATTCTCAGAATAGCAAATAACGTTTACGGCCTCGATTTGGCTTGCTGGGCGGTAAATAACGTTTATCAGCAGATTTGGAAGAGCATTACTCCCGAAGCGCTCAGAGGCTCTTACGCGTCGTTCCCCGGTTTCTGGGCAATGTGCGAGGATAAATATTACGAAGACGCCAAGGCGGCTATTTTCGAAGGCGTTGAAGAAGAATACGCCGGCTTTATAACCAAAATCGACAATTATCACTACAATATAATGAACAAGGCGGAGGATATTCTGCTTGACGCTGCCGAAAACGGCGTCACGGTCAACAACATTGTTAAATACGGCAAGCAGCTTTTCCCCGTTGTTGAAAATTCCGCCGCTCAGTCCGACGGCGTGTGCACCGTTGAAAACGCTTCATTCGGCGCTTACAGTGTCGATATAGGCAAAACCTTCGACAGCAATTATATCAATAACGCAGTGAGAACGGGCAAAGTGAAATATATAAGCCCCGACATATGCATTGACGCGTCCACTGCGCTGTTCCCCGATAACACGTGGTTCATTAAAAATATGATGCATGCCGAATTTCCGAATACGGTCAATGATTTCGCGTTTTATCTTGCTCAGAATCCGCAGGCAAACGTTAATACCGACGCGCGCTATCCTCAATATATGTTTTATCAGGCAACAAAAGAGAGAAACGAGAAAAACGTACTTGTGTTGGTAGAAGATTCTCTTTTGCCGTATGATTCAACCGAGCAGAAAAACGACATCGACGACCTGTCGGATACTTACAATAACAGCTTTTTCAGAAAAATCAAGCCCGTTTTCTACGTGTTCTATAAGCTGTTTGAAATCACGCTGAAAGTATTGACCCCCCGAGCCAGGTCATAACATAGAGCTTGACTTTTAGACTTCCGTCTTAAGCAAAAAGAATATGTATAATGAAATACCACCCGCTCTGCGGGTGGTATTTATTGTGAAACGAAAACCACGCGATAGTCGCGTGGTTCAAAAAAGGTTATACCGATGAAAAGAACCTCCGAAGAGTGTATAATAGGAAATGACCTGCC
>CAJOLX010000018.1 GCA_905235625.1 uncultured Clostridia bacterium | reverse complement strand
TTTTGCCGCGTCTGAGCCCAAATCTGCCTAACAAAAACTGCAAGCACACATAAATGTGCGGGTTTGAGTTATGTTGTCTCGGCTGAAAAACGTCGAAAAACGAAAAATATGAACATCTAACTACAATATCTTATAATGTTATTAAGCAGGGCACAAGCTTTACAGTCTGTACCCTGCTAAATCTTCTTTATAAACTTTTTCGTTTTGTTCTTCGCTTAATACGGAAGTCCCCATCAGAGGCACTTTCGTTTTGTTCTTCGCTTAATACGGAAGCCCCGATCAAAGTTGAGTTATCAGAGCATGCTCTTCTCTCACGCTCTTTTCGCACGAGCGCATGGCAAGTATCGTCTTTTCAAACAGCTCGTCGAGCTCCCAGCCGAGAAGCTCGGCGCCGAATTTGATGACTTCTCTTGAGCATCCGGCGGCAAATTTTTCGTTTTTAAACTTCTTTTTAAGGCTCTTTACCTCAAAATCCTCCACGCTGTTTGACGGATGCATTTTTATCGCCGCGCCGATGAGCCCGGTAAGCTCGTCCGCGGCGTAAAGCACCTTTTCCATTTCGTGCTCGGGCTTAACCTGAACCGTCAGGTCGTAGCCGTGAGAGCAAACGCCGTGAATGACCTCTTCGCCGACACCCGCTTCTCTGAGAAGCTCGGGCGCTTTTAAGCAGTGAAGCTCGGGATATTCCTCAAAATCTATGTCGTGCAGCAGGCCGACTATGCCCCAGAATTCGGCGTCTTCGCCGTAACCGAGGTTTTCGGCATACCATTTCATAACGCCCTCGACCGTTAAGCCGTGATAAATGTGAAAGCTGTCTTTGTTGTATTTAAGCAGCAGCGCCAGAGCGTCGCTCCGTGAAATTCCTGCGTTCATATTTTTCTCTCCTCATATAAACAGGCTCATGTCGCTCTGTTCGCCGGCGCCGAGGAAGGTTGAAACTCCGCCGAGCTCAACGCCGTCGATAAGCTCCTCTTTGCGAATGCCCATAATATCCATGCTCATCTGGCAGGCGATAAGCCTTACGCCGTGGTCCATCGCGTCTTCCATAAGCTGCTCAAGAGAGCGGATGTTTTTCTTTTTCATAATTCCGCGAATCATTTTCGCTCCGGCTCCGCCCATATTCATGCGCGAAAGCCCGAGTTTTTCGGTGCCTCTCGGCATCATGAAGCCAAACATTTTTTCGATAAACGATTTCTTTACCTTCACTTTCTTTGCCTTGCGCAGAATGTTGAGGCCCCAGAACGTGAAGAAAATCGTGACGTCTCTGCCCATTGCCGCGGCGCCGTTTGCCATGATGAACGCCGCTATGGTCTTGTCGAGGTCTCCGCTGAACACCACGAAGTTTTTGCCGTGCGGCCTTTCGGCTGCAGCGGGCTCTTCCTTCTTCGCTTTTTCAATCGTCACCTTGATATCTTCGGGCTTCACGTCAATGTCGATAAGCTTGTTTCCCGTTCTTTCGCACCAAACCTGTATGTCGCTTGCGAAAGCGTCTTCGGTTGCTTCAACGTAAATTCTCTGACCGTAGGGCAAATCCTTCACGGTGTCCGCCACTTTCACTATCGGGCCGGGGCATTTAAGCCCTTTTGCGTCAATGAAAAGCGGCTTTGCGTTTTTAATGTATTCCGCGTAGGCGTTAAATCCGCCCTCAACGTTTGTCACGTCATATCCGCGCTCGTCAAGGATTTCGGCTATTTCTTCGCTGAAATCGCCGGTTCTGCAAATCACGTAAACGGGCTTGTCCTTCGGCACGTTGTCAAGCTTTGAATAAAATTCGCTGAATGGGATGTTGAGAGCGCCCTCGAAGCCCTTTACAAGCACCTCGTCCGGCTCTCTTAAATCAACTATCGTAACCTTGCCGAAATCAACGCCGGCAAAATCACCTGCCGATATATTTTTATATGCCATGATTTTTCACCTTTTTAACCTTTGCTTTTACTCAGCCGCAGCTATGTCTTTAAGCACTTCCCCCGCAATTATAAGCCCCGCAACGCTCGGCACAAACGAATTGCTGCCCGGCACCTGCCGCCTTATTTCGCACGTGCGCTTTGTGTCCGGCGGGCATATACAGTGGTGCTTGCACGAATTTTCGTCGCTCTCTATCGGCTTCATCGCCGGCTCTTTTGAATAAACCACCTTGAGCTTTTTTATGCCTCTTTTTCTGCATTCGTAGCGCATTACCTTCGCGAGCGGACAAACCGACGTTTTGTAAATATCGGTCACCTCAAAACGGGTCGGGTCAAGCTTGTTGCCCGCTCCCATGCACGAAATGATCGGCGTGCCCGTCTTTTGGGCGTTTTCGGCAAGAGCGAGCTTTGCGCTTACGGTATCCACCGCGTCAACGATATAGTCATATTGGCTGAGGTCAAATTCGTCGGCGTTTTCCGGGGTGTAGAAACACTTAATCTTTGTGATTTCAATATTCGGGTTTATTTCTTCAAGCCTTTCCTGCGCCGCGTCGGTTTTGAACTGCCCCACGGTTTTGCGGGTCGCGAATATCTGACGGTTAAGGTTGGTAAGGCAAATCCTGTCGTCGTCAACGAGAGTCAGCTTGCCTATTCCCGAGCGCGCGAGAGCCTCGGCGGTATAGCCTCCCACACCGCCTATTCCGAAAATTATGACGTGGCTTGAAGCAAAACGCTCCATCGTTTCTTTGCCGAATAACAATTCTGTTCTTGAAAACTGATTCATATTATAACAAGCTCTTCCCTGCTGCTTATATTTTTTTCTATGTGAAATGAATTTATGACCGGATTGCCCCTGTCCATAAGCGACAAAATCATATAGCTCGCCGAGCTGTCGTAAGCGAGGCGCTTATCCTCGTCGCTCGGGCGTGAGGGAGATTCCGGATGAGAATGCCAGTTGCCAAGCGGAAGAAGGCCGTTTGCTCTCATATCCTTTATCGCTTGCAGCTGCTCCTTCGGGTCCAAAGAAAAATGCTCCCTTGACCGGTCGATATTCGTGAGCAGATAAACCTTTTTGACCTCTTTGTTTTCGCCGTCGGCAACGCCCGCAATCAGCCCGCACGCTTCCTCCGGAAACTGCTTTTCGGCGTGAGCGATTATTTTTTCGAGATCCTCTTTTTTCAGGGTTATCATAATTATCCCTCAGCTTTTAAAATCGCATTCCGCCTGCTCGTAATCGATAAGCTCGGTAATGGCCGGATTATCGGAGCAAACGCCGCAATTTGTGTTCTTTGAAATTTTGATTTTTCTGAAATCGTTGGTGAGCGCGTCGTAAGTCAGCAGAGAGCCCGTCAGCAGCTCGCCGGCGCCCGTTATGTATTTCACCGCTTCAAGCGCCTGAAGGCAGCCGATAACTCCCGCCATTGCGCCTATAACACCCGCCTGTTTGCAGGTAGGCACGGCGTCCTTCGGCGGCGGCTCTTTGAATACGCAGCGGTAGCAGGGTGCGTTTTCGCCCGGCACCCACGTCATGAGCTGGCCTTTAAATCGTATTATTCCCGCGTGGCAAAACGGCTTCTCTCCCATAACGCACGCGTCGTTTATCAGGAATTTCGCAGGGAAATTGTCGGTGCCGTCCAGCACGAAATCATAGTCTTTTATAATTTCCGCAATATTCTTCGAGGTGATAAATTCCTTGTAGGTTATCACATTCACGTCGGGATTTATCGCCAGCATGCTCTCTTTGGCGCTCTCCACCTTGGGCTTGCCTATATCCGGCGTTGAATGAATTACCTGGCGCTGAAGGTTTGAAAGGTCCACGTCGTCCGCGTCGGCAATGCCGATAGTGCCAACGCCCGCCGCCGCGAGATAAAGCGCCGCGGGAGCTCCGAGCCCGCCGGCTCCGATTATGAGCACCTTTGCCTCCATGAGCTTTTTCTGGCCCTTTACGCCCACTTCTTTAAGTATGATGTGGCGCGAATAGCGCTCCAGCTGTTCGTTTGTGAACGCCATCAGCGGCCGCCTCCCATGAAATAAAGGAACTCGACCTCATCGCCGTCTTTAAGAACGGTTGTTTCGAGATTTGCGGACTGCACGAATTCGTCGTTTAAAGTAACCGTTACGTAAAGGGGATTTTCAACGTTTTCCTTTTCGATAAGCTGTTTTACGGTTAAGCCCTCTTCATATTCTTTTTTCTTGCCCGCAACGATAACAGTCATTTTGAATTCCTCCCGGATAAATCCTTTTGCCCTGTAATTGCATTTCCCATTATTCTAATAGGCATTATGAGTAATATACCACTTAAGAATAATTTTGTCAATATATAAAGCGCGCGGCAAAAGAACGCAAAAGAATTTGCTTGAAACCGACTCTGCCGTGTAGTATATTTGTAATGATATAATTCACTAATGCCCGCAGTGTTTTGCTTATAAAAGCGACCATGCTGCATGACGCACAAACAAAACGCCGCACCCGGAGCGCATTCATCCCTCGCTTGCGCTTTACGCACCGGCGGCAGATCGGAGACAGTGATGAAAAAATTTGTTGCGCAGTTTTTAGCCGTTGTAATGATGCTCGGAGCGTTCGCGCCGTTTGCCTATTCGGCAGACGAAAGAGAAGTTGCCGAGCCTTCTGCGGCATATATGAATCTTGAGCGCGCGGGCGGAGCCGCCGGCAATCTTCTCGGCCGGTTCTTAAAGCTTATTACGTTCACCGACGAGTCAAGGCACGAAAAGGCGGAGCCTCGCGACGCGGCGGGTCAAAAGAGCGATTCCGCGCTGTTTTCCGGCGAAGCGGAGCAGACTCTCGACGCCGAGACCTGGCGCGCGGTCGAGCTCAGCTTTGAAAGCGACAAGAGCTATGACGATCCGTTCGGCGGGGTGAAGCTGGATATGCTTCTTTACGGCAACGACAGGCTCTACACCGTGCCCTGCTTCTGGGACGGCGAAAACGTTTGGCGCGCCCGTTTCGTTTGCCCGTCGGAGGGAACATGGCAGTGTAAAACCGTTTGCTCCGACGAAGAGAATTTGTCGCTTCACGGCAGAACGGCGCAGGTTGAGTGCGCTGCTTACGGCGGCGATCTCGACGTGTATAAGCACGGATTTGTGACCACGCGCTACGGCGAAAAATATTTGACTTATGAAGACGGCACGCCGTTTTACTATCTCGGCGACACTCACTGGGAGCTGTCACAAGAAACCTACGAAATGGTTTCCGAAATCTGCGAGCAAAGGGTGAAGCAGGGCTTCACCGTGTTTCAGAGTCAGCCGGGCGGCGTTAAATACAACGTGATCGACGGCTTTGATGAGAGCGATATCGAAGGCTTTAAGCTGTTTGACGAATATTTCCGCATCATTTCGGACTCGGGCCTTACTCACGCCAACACTCAGTATTTCTGGCCGCTTTCGAGCATGGCGCCTTTGATCAGAGCGCACGGCGGCTGGACCGAGCCGAAAATCGAGGGCAGAATCGGCACTAAAAAGGTGACGATGCCCGATATGTCCGACGAAGCGAAGGAATATCTCGATTTGCTCGCCCGCTACTGGATTGCTCGTTACAGCGCGTATCCCACAATCTGGACTTTGGGTCAGGAAGTGGACAACGACGCTTATCAGAATGAAAATTCCGAGTGGAACACGGTCAACAGCCCTTATAAATTCTGGGCGGAATGTCTTAATCAATACGACCCTTACGATCATCCGCTAACCGCGCATCAGGAAAGCACCGGCGACACCGTGGCTTACGGCAACGGCCTGGGCACGGGCGAAGCGCGCATGATTTATTATCCGGGCGCTCAGCCTTCCGCGTTCCGCAACGTTAAGGCGCACACCATGTATGCGTCGCAGTGGCATCCCCACCTCACAAGGCGCGACGATTATATGTCCGCGAGAGATTATTGGTATAACGGCCAGGGCAAGCCCGTCGTCAACTTTGAAGGGCTTTACTGCTACCTTTGGACCAAGAATTTCGGCGCCCGCGCGCAGGCATGGGCATCCTATCTCACGGGGCTTTACGGCTGCTCCTGGGGTGGTCAGCCCACGTGGGCATATCAAAACTCATTCCAGATAGACGTTTCCTCCGACGACGGCGTTGACGTTATTCTTCCCGAAGAAAAGCAGGCGGCGACCTGGCAGGACGCGCTGGAATATCCTTCATCCTATCAGATGGGCTATATGCGCTCGTTTATGGAGGAGCACGAATGGTACAATCTCGTTCCGCGATTCAATAATTTCGCTTACTTCGTGCCTGCCGCAAACGTTTATTATTACTGCGCGAGCAACAAAGACAACAGCGAAATGGTCGTTTATTTCTATTCCTTCACCGACCCGGACGTCGGGGAGAATATAAATACCGAAAAATACGGCGGCATTATGACCGGCACGGTCGGCAGCCTTAAGCCGTTTGCAAAGTATTCATATAAGTGGTTTGACCCCATAACGGGCGAATACGTAAAGGAGGGCGAATTCAGAGCCTCCGCTATCGGCACATGGTTTGCCGGCACACGCCCCTCCGACACGGATTACGTCCTGTCCATTCAAAAGATTTAATCGAAATTCGCTTGTGACACTGTAAACTAATGCAGATAAAACATTCTGCCGCACAGCGAAAAAGAACATAAAATACAGCAGGGCGCAAACGGTCAGATTGCGCCCTGCTGTATTTATCGGTATTATTTTCTAAAAGTTAAAGCGTCGGCGCTTTAATTGCCAAAGCACGGTGGGGTTTTACGTCAAGATTGATTTTGCCTCTCTTTATTTCCGCAATGCCGAGAGGAACGTTGCCGTCGGGAGTTATTTCAAAAATTTCCGCTTTGCCGGGCACCGCGCCGGGGATGTTCCATTCTCCCGCTTTGCCGTTTTCCGAATAGGCAATAAAGGTGCGGTTTTCTTCGTCAAGAGGCAAAAGAACGTCATCGCCGTCCTTAACTTTTATGCCGTTTTCGGTTATGGAAAGGGTCTTGCCGTCGCTGATTACGCCGCCCGAAAAATACGCAGTGTAATCCTCTCCGCTTTTCTCAATGCTCAGCCTCTTGTGACGGTTCAGGTAGAAATAAGGCAGCTGCTGAAGGCAGAATTGACGCACGAATTCTTCCGACCAATCCTCCGTTTTGACGCCTTTTTCCATCCAGATATCCTCGCCGTGAATGACGTTGTAAAACACGGCGCGCAGCTTTGCGTCCGTCAGGCGTCCGCTGTATTCCTGCGGCTGAATTCGCACACAGTCCTCGGGCGTAACGTTATCCAGATGCCACGCGGCGGGGATTCTGCCGAGGGTGTGAATAGGCGCGCCGCCGAAATCCGAAACCGGCAATTCGTCATAAAACGTTTCGTAATATTTGCGAATGGGGTGGCGGGTCGAATCCGCCCTCAATTCCTGCTCGCGGTAGGTGTATTCCGTTGTGACGTCGATGCCGAGGGAATAAATGTAATCCAGCATTTTGTTGCGCGCGTCAATCTCTTCTTCGACCGGCGTGTAGGGATTCAGATTTTGAGCGATGCAGAAGTTATCAAGATGCACCGTTCCCGCTTCGCGAACGGGAGTCGCCTCGCAGAAACGGTCCCAATATTTTTTGAAAAGACCGCTCTCCCAATATTGCTTGTAAGACGTTTTGTAAGCGTTGCGGCCGTTGAACATCTCAATAACCGCGGGGTTTCCGTCTTTATCCTTGAGTATCGCGTCGGCTTTTACAAATTCGTCAAACGAAGGATTTTGAGAGTAGCAATCCGCAACGTTGCCGTGAAAGCTCACAACGGTGTTGTATTTTTTCGCCTCTTCAAAAAGATGATAAAGGTATTCTTTGCCGGATAAATCGCTGTCGCCGCAAAGCGCCGTATTCACCTTTTCCATCTCCGGGAAGCAGTCGTCGTGGCCGAGACCCTGCCAGCCGACGAGATAAACGATTTTTTGAATTCCCTGAGTCAGCTTGTCAACCGTTTTGATAATATCGAGCGCCTCGTCAAAGGTGATGAGCACCTCGGAGCGATTGTGCTCAAAATCCGGGCGCGCAAGGAACATTTTCATCCATAGCGTTTGCGAATAATCGTAATTAAAATGCCGTTTTTCCATAAAGAATCCCCTTTGCGTGCGCAGTTTTTCTCTTTTGAACATTATATCCGCGCGTCGTTTCAAAAGCGTTACAGCAAAATCCGAATCAAGACGCAAATAAGGCAAAAACGCGCCGTAAAAACGGCTTAAAGCCTTGAAATAAAAAGTTTCACTTGACAAAAAATGCGGTTTGTGTATAATAGTATGTACGAAAGAAATATCGCGGAGTAGAGCAGTTGGTAGCTCGTCGGGCTCATAACCCGGAGGTCGGAGGTTCAAGTCCTCCCTCCGCAACCAAAAAAACGAACGTCTCATTTGAGGCGTTCGTTTTTTTATTGACGCAGAACCTCCGACCTCAACAGGAACGGGGTCCCCAAAAAATCCTCGTCAAAAGACGAGGATTTTTCAGTTATATTCGCCTTCGGCGAGTTATATTGCGGTGCAGTTATATTCGGCTAACGCCGAGTGATATTGCGCTGCGCGCAGTTTTAAGGCGAAGATAATATCGCTTTTCGCGTCAGCGAAAAATATCACGTTTGCCGAAAGGCAAACATATCACATCGAGCGTAAGCGAGATATATCACTTTTTTCTTTACCCTGAAACGAGCGATACGAAGCTTGCGACGACGAACGAAAGCCCTTGCAAGTACTAAACTGATTTTCATAAGGGTCTTCGACGAGTCTATCGCCACACCCGCCCCTTCGGGGCACCCTCTCCGTGCTTGGAGAGGGCTAATGGGTGCGGCGGCTCCGAAAGCTACTGCGAAGCAATAAAAGCTCGGTGGATAGGTAAATCTTCATTAAAAACCGCCGAAGGCCCTTATTAAGTTTAAACCGCCCGGAATAGCCGGGCGGTATTATTTAAAGAGCCGTTTTTATCATCAACGTGAAATCAAAGCGTCAATGAAATAATTTGATAATTGTTGCCCATAAATTCATGAAGAACCATCTGAGTCTGTAGAAGAAGCAGTTTTTCACCTTGACTGTCTGCTTTTCGCTCTTGCCTATTGCGTTGCCGTCTTGGTCAATGACCACCGCCTGAACGACGTAATCCTCGGTCGGTTTTTCAACCGTGTAACTTTCACCGGCGCCGACATCCTCGCCGTTTACGAACCAGTGAATTTCGGCTCCTTCCGGCAGCTCTTCTGCGTTTGCGGTGAAGGTTTTATCCTCCTTGTAGCCGATTGCGCCGTTTGCGCCGTCAACAATATGTATAACTACATAAATTTTTTCGCCGATTGAGGCGGTAACGGTTTGAGCGTCAACGTCGTTGTAGTTTTCATCGCCCGTTACCCTGTAATATACGGTATATACGCCTTCATCCGATGCTTTGGGAATTTCCTCCGAATAATCTTTGCCGTTAAGCGAATATTCAAGAGTGCCGCCGGTTGTGCTGCCGGGTGTTACAAGCTCCTTCGGGCTGCCGTCCTCTTTGAGCCCTTCAACGGGGACCGGAGCAGTCACTTCGGGATCGGCTTTTAATATTTCAAAGAGCATGAATAAATCCTGTGATCCTTTGTAATTGCCTATTCCCTCAACGGCAATTACCGCTGTCGGCCGTTTTTCCAAATCTTCCTCATTCGGATCGCAGGCGTTTATATTATTCCTCCATTCTTTGTGGATGATTTCGTAATCAACGCCTTCAACAAGCTCTTTTTGAATGTATGAGTCTTTAAGCAAAGCAAGCTCAGGCTCTTTGGCAGTGCCGTCATAGACGAAGGAATCGTTATCAAGGCTTGCTTCCGCCGTGAACCATATAAGACGGCGGCCTATTGACCAGTTTATTTCTTTCGGCTCAAGGGTGCCGTCGCTCCAGATATAGCCGTCTTCAAGGGTCGCGGTGGCGGTGTAATTGCCCGCGTCGGTTGCCGCGACGGTTCCGCTGAGGGTATAACCCTCGCCTGCCTGAACGCCCGTTATCTCGCTGCCGATATAATTTTCATCCGTAATGCCTTCTGGAATGTCAACAGCAATATTTTCAGAGGCAGCGGATGACAGATTTTGTAATTTTAAAGCGGGACGAACGCCGTAGTTAGTGCCGCTGGTATCGTTGTTGCCGTCGACGCAGCCGCCGTTAATGACACCGCATGTACCGCCGGAACTACCGCCGGGCGAGCGCAAAAGCCAATAAGAGCATCCGTCATAGCTGTTGCTCACATACAGTCCCTGGCACTTCGCGTAATCGCTTCCCTTTGCCTGACGGGCTGAATCATTTGTTGAATCTGATGAACTGAATCCATAGCTGCTGTTCAACACCTCGTCATAAGAAAGAAGAAAGATTTTGTCGTTTGTGCTCGCGCTGTCATATTCTTCATATCCTGTCTCGCCTGTAAGCGTATAATATCCGTCATTATTCAAAATTGTCGTTTTAATCTCGGACTGCTGCGCGCTTGTAAAAGCGGTTGCATAAAAGTCTTCCGTAAGCCACTTGCGGATTGAGCTGTTAGCATAATCGCTTGCGTAATATGTCTGCGCGCTGTCACCCCAATATGCATTATAACCGTGACCGTCCGTACCATTTGAAATCATGTAATTGTTAAACGGCTGACTGTCTATTATCGTTTCGCACACCACAAGACCGGTTGACGGATCGAGCACTCTCCATTCAAGCGGCTCGTATTTGAACCAGTATGTTGTGCCTGTATAATATCCGTTATCATCTTGATATGTACTTGCTGACGCAGATGTTTTATACCCTGTATAATACGGTCTGTATGTTTCGAACGTTACACCCCTGTATTTATTTGAGTTATAGGTAATATCGCAGTACTGCATATAATCGCCGGCAGTCATTTGACCGTTAAAAGATGAGCCTGTGCCGCTGTAATAGTTATATGATTTCCAAGTGCCGCTCTGTGAATTCAGAACGGAGCCGAGCGAAGAGGTGACGTCGCTTTGCGGATATGAGCCGAAATAGATAATATCGCCGACAGAATATCCTTCGCTTGCTTTTGCGCTTATTTCTCCGAATAACTCCGCAGCGCCGGTTCCGCCCACGGCAACAGTGCCGAAAACAAGCAGCGCGCAGATCAAAACGGAAATTGCCTTTTTGATCCTTTTCATCGTATATTCCTCCTAAATGAAACTTGTATATTTTCACCGCTGATTTCTTCCGAATTTCAGCATAACATAATCAGTAATTTGCTTACTTTTTGTTTAATTACATTCTGCGCTTCGGAGTTGATAAATCAGTGTGCCGTCGGCGCAATTCAAGATAAAAGGCTGTCGCTATTCCTCTCCGCCGTTGAGAGCGGCAAATTTTTGCTGCATTGTGGGGTTATTTTTCGTCAGCTTTTTTATCGTCAGATCCTGCGCTTTTTCATTTGCGAGGCGCAGATTGTTTTCGGAGGAGAGCAGGGCTTCCTTCGTTTTTTGCAGGTGAGAAATCGTTTTGTCGATTTCTTCTATCGCGTCGCCGAACTTTCTTGAAGCGAGCTCGTAATTTCTCGAAAACTTCTGCTTGAAGTCGTTCATGCTCTCTTCGAAATGCGTGATGTCGATATTCTGATTTCTGACTATCGCAAGCTCCTGCCTGACTTTTAGCGAATTTAACGCCGCGTTTCTCAAAATGGTGATTATCGGAATGAAAAACTGCGGGCGGATAACGTACATTTTGGGGTATTTATAGGACACGTCGACTATGCCGTTGTTGTAAAGCTCGCTGTCCGCCTCAAGCATGGAAACGAGCACGGCGTATTCGCAGCCCTTTTCGTTTCTGTCTTTATCGAGCTCTTTGAAGAAATCTTCGTTTTTGTGTTTTGACGCGGTGGTTTCGTTTTCGTTTTTCATCTCAAACATAACGGAAATGAATTCGGTGCCGTCTTCGCCGCATTCGCGATAGATAAAATCGCCCTTGCTGCCCGTTCGCGCGTCGTTATCCTTTTCAAAATAAGCGTTTGGAAATGCCGTGGCTCTTATTTTGTTGAATTCCGTCATGCAGTGCTGCTCAAGGCTTTCGCCTACCATTTTTGTGGATTGACGGGCTTTGAAATCCTTATAGAAGGCTATTTCTTCGTCTTTGCGCCTTAATTCGTCGGCGTGCGCCTGCTCGGCGTTCTTCGCCGTAAGCTCGCTGTTTTTTCTGTCAAGCTCAATCTGATTTTTGAGCTTCTCTATCTCGGCTTCTTTTTCCTGCACGGCGGATTTTATCTCGGTTTCCTTCGCCTTGAGATTCGTTTCAATCTCCGCCCTGAGCCTCGTTATTTCCGTTTCTTTTTCGCTCAAAGCCGTTTGAGCCTTTATTTCGTCCGCCTGCTTGTTGATTTCTATCTGAGAGGCGAGCTTTTCTATCTCTCTCTCTCTTTCGGACAGCTCATCTTTGAATTTCGTTTCGCTCTCGGCAACGGCAAGCCTCACGGCGTCGCTCTTTTGCTTTTCCAATTCTTTATTGAACTCCGCCGTTCTGACCTGGCTGAGAATATCGGCGTAATCGGCGTCGTTGAGCTCAAAGCTCTCCCCGCAATGCGGGCAAACAATCTTATTCATAAAATCCCCTGCCTTCGTTTTTTTCATTTTAACACAAATGAGTGTTTCTGTTCAAGTGGTTTGATTTGTAAGCGGTCATTTTTTATATTTCCGTTTTGATATTGACTTTTTTGCCGTTTGGTATTATCATCTGCGTTGTCAGTTCGAAACCATCCTGACGTTAAACAAAACTACGGAAAAGGAGACAACTTAATAATGAACCCCAAAATCAGGCATATGGCGATTATCGCTCAGATCGCCGCGCTTTACGCCGTGCTCTTTTACGCGCAAAACTTTATTTTGCCCGGCTCCGCTTCAATGGCGGTGCAGTTCAGAGTGGCGGAAGCGCTGAACGTTCTTGCTCTGTTCACCCCTTACGCGATACCGGGGCTGACTCTCGGCTGCGTAATTTCAAACCTTTCGGGCATCGCTTCGGGCTTGCCGCTCGATATGATATTCGGGTCCGTCGCGACTCTTATTGCGACGTCGCTCATGTATTTGCTCAGAAACGCGAAAATAAAGAGCTACCCTTTGCCCGCGATGCTTATGCCCGCGCTGCTTAACGGCATAATCGTCGGCTGGGAAATAGAAGTGTTTTACGTTGAAGGCGAATTTGAGTGGATCGGCTTTCTCACGCAGGGCAGCTTCGTCGCTCTCGGCGAGCTCGGCGTTATGCTGGTTTTAGGCACGATACTTTATTACGCGGTCAAAAAACGCAGAATAGACAAAATGGTGAAATGAAAACTTTTAATCGGCACGGAGCGTTAACCGCATAGACAGGGTTGATTTTACAAGCCGGCGGTCGACTGCAGCCCAATAAACTTTAAATGAATAAATCTTAAAATCAAGCAAGGCACGGACATCACATCCGCGCCTTGCATTTTTTACCTGTTATTCTGAATCCTGTTTATTCGGCGTTCTGCGCAGTGTCTTTGCGGCGCTGCAGATAAGCTCCGAAAAGAGCGATTTCGCTCATAAGCATAACTACTGCAAAAACCGCAGCGCGGCTGCTGCCGGTGAAAGGAATAAGAAATCGTCCGCTTTCCTTTTCAAATACATCAGAGTCACCCTCCGGCATTGATTATCAATCGAATTACACACAAAAATGAGCGATTGTCAACCGATATTGCACATTTCATGAGGGAATTATGACCTGTTTCACACATTTCATGAGGGAATTAAGCGTTATCCGCTCACATTTTTGATGAATTGACGGCTGCGCCGTCGTGATTTGCCGCTTCGCGGCATGATTTGGCTTCGCCGTGAATTGAATTGCCCGCAAGGGCAATTCATGCGCGCAGGTCGGTTCATGCGCGGCAGGGCAAAAAAGCACCCCGAAAGCGGAAGCTCCCGGGGTGCTTGAAAGCGCATTTTGAGGTTATCTCTTTGAGAACTGGGGTGCGCGGCGAGCGCCTTTGAGACCGTATTTCTTTCTTTCTTTCATTCTGGGGTCTCTGGTAAGGAAGCCTGCCTTTTTAAGAGCGGGGCGAAGCTCCTCGTCATACTGAAGAAGAGCGCGGGAAATGCCGTGGCGGATAGCGCCTGCCTGGCCGGTAACTCCGCCGCCCGCAACGGTGCACACGATGTCAAACTTCTCGGAGGTCTCGGTGAGCTCGAGAGGCTGACGAACGATGAGCTTGAGGGTGTCAAGGCCGAAATAATCGTCGATGGTTCTGTCGTTAATGGTGATATTGCCGGTGCCGGGATAGAGGCGAACTCTGGCTACCGAACTCTTTCTGCGGCCTGTGCCGTAGTGATAAGCTTCGTTATTATACATTATTTATGGCCTCCTTCTTAAAATTCCCAAACTTCGGGCTTCTGGGCGGCATGGGGATGATCGGGGCCTGCTACGCAGCGCAGTCTCGTGAGAGCCTGACGGCCGATAACGGTGTCGGGAATCATGCCTTTAACAGCCTTGGTCATAGCGAACTCAGGCTTGGTCTTCATGAGGTTTTCATAATTGACCTCTTTGAGGTGGCCGATGTAGCCGGTATGATGATAATACTTCTTTTGCTCGAGCTTTTTGCCGGTAAGAACGGCTTTTTCACAGTTGATAATGATCACGTGATTTCCGCAGTCAGCATGAGGGGTGAAAGTGGGCTCGTTTTTGCCCCTGAGGAGATTGGCAGCTTCAACAGCGACCTTGCCCATGGGCTTGCCTGCTGCATCGATCACATACCATTTGCGGGTAATGTCGCCCGCTTTAGGCATATAAGTAGACATAACTTTTCCTCCGAAAATTTTATTGCCTGCATATGTTATCACAAAGGTTTCGCCTTGTCAACAAAAAATTTTTAAATTTTTAAATTACGTTTTACAATCTCGTTTTTTCGCCGTTTTTCTCGTTTTTTTACCTGTTTTTCTCGCTCTTCATTTTTAAAAAATTTTTCGTGTTCGGGGCTTTTTGCGGGCGCTTTTACTCGTCAAGGTCTTCCTGTTTTCTTATGGAATCATAAAATTTATTATATTTCAGAGCCCATTTTTCAATGGAATCCTCGCTGTATTTTGACGGCATCGTCGGCTCTATCGAGGTAAATCTGCCCAATCTCTTTATGATGCTTGAAAGATGAGCCTTAAACTGCGGCACGTCGTCCATGAGCCTCAGCTTTTCTCTCGCAAGCCCGAGCAGCTTGCTCTTGGGTATTTCGCCCGAGGCGAGCCTCAAAAGCTCGTCCGAAGAGGTGATGCCGCGCTTGAACATTTCGTTAACCTCTTCCGCCGTCATATAGGGCAAAACGGATTTGAAAACGGCGAGGCGGCAGGCGTTGAAGCCTATCTCTTTATAAAATCTCTTCTGATATTCCCAGAGATAATCGGTGTTGAATTTGCAGTCGTCATCCTCCGCAATGCAGTCCGCGAGCATTTTGCCCGCTTTAATGGAATAAGCCATGCCGGAGCCCTTGAGCGGGTCGGTCATAAAGGCGCTGTCGCCCACGGCGGCGTAGCCGTCGGCAACCATTACGGCAAGGGGCTGGCGGATCGGAATGTCGGCAAAATGGCCGCCGCGCAAGAGGTTTCTGTCCATATGAGGGTTATATTCGCTCACGGCGTAAAGCCCCTGCGCAACGTCGGAATAATCTATCTGCGGAAAACGGGCGAGCAGCACGTCAACCTTGTCTTTTTCGGTTATCGCCCAGCGGAAACCGTTCGTGCCGTCTTCCTTAACATAAATATTGTAGGTCGTTTCGGGGTCGGGCACGCCCGGCACTCTGTCAAAATAAGCCCTGTATGTGTGCAGGCAGTCATAGTAGGCGGGCTGCCTGTCTACGTGCATGTAAATGGGCAGACCCATTCTGACGGGAGAATGTATTCCCGCCGAGTCGATTACGAGGTCGGAATAGATTTTTTCGCCGTTTACGATTATTCCCGCAACTCTGCTGCCGAGCAGAACGGGGCCTTCGATAAGGCTGTTGTAAACGAATTTCGCTCCCTCCGCCTCCGCGAGAGAAATGAGGTAAGAGATAAATTCCCTTCTGTCAACCGTCATATTTTTGTAGCCGGGCGACGACGGCAGGGTAACGGGCGCAACGTCATCCTCAAGAGGAATAAAGGTTATCACGTTGCCCGGAGCTCGGAATTTTTCCGGCACTTCCACGCCTGCGTATTCGAGGGCGGTTTCGTCAAGGGAATCCTTTTGCTCAAGGCCCACTTCGCCCTTGCCGTTCTTTTCGTAAACCGTAACGTTGTGGCCCGCTTTGGCGAGCAGCATTGCGGCGATAACTCCGCCGTGGCCGGCGCCGGCGATTGTGATATCCGCCATATAAAACATCTTCCTTTCCCGAAATTTTGCGCTTTGAAAGCGCCGAAATACAATGTATTATTATATCCTAAAAGAAAAATTTTGCAACTTTATCGCGCAAATGTAATGGAAATTTAACATATTGCGCCCGGAAAAGCCGAAAATCCGCCGATTTCTCCCCGACGGGGAAAAACAGGCGGATATTTTTGCTTTGAATTTAACCTATCGAACGGTCGTCAACCGCTCTGAGACCTGCGCCGTCTCCGGAGCCGACCTGCCTTAAAACTTTTTCTCTTTCAATCGGAGCAATTTCGGCGCTGCGGCTCGCTCCGTGAATCATCATTTCAAGCCGCATAATTGAAGGGATGACGACCACCGGCTCGATATAAGCTCCGCCCGCGGCGTTCCAGCACCCGGCGGCAAACCAGCAGCAGTTAAAAATCATCAAGGTCCAGAAATTGTGGCCCAGAATGAAGCTCGTCAGCTTGTTAAGCTCGCTTTCGTTGATTTCTCTCGTCAGCCTGTAAATCCTGCTGAACTTCTGACCCTCGGTTATCCTGTAAGCCTCGAGGTTGTAAAACACGCCCATGCCGTCGCGCCCGAAGGTGGAAACTCCGAACGAGCCCACGCTGACCGCTTCGCCCGCGGGGCAGGTGTAAGCGCCGACCCGAATGTCGCCGTCGGTGAGGTTTTCAACGTAAACGAAAACGTGCGGCGACCAGGTGTTCCAGTTTGAAATGAGCGAAATTCTCGCGACCTTGTCGGTCTGCGGCTCATCAGGATTATCCGGTTCGTCCGGATTGTCGGGTTCGTCCGGATTATCGGGCTCGTCGGGTTCGTCCGGCAAGTCGTCAACGTCATCCTCGTCGTAAACGCTCTGAACCGAAAGGCGCTCGGCGTCTCCGCGCGGAGAGCTTTCATCATCATAGGCAAAAGCGGCGGCGGAAAGCGCCGAAAATGCCAAAACAAGCGAGAGCAGAATGCTCAAAGCCTTGAGAAAAACCGATTTACGCATAAAAATTATCCCCCGATTGATTTTACCTCTTGATTATACCACCCCGGGGCGTGAAAATCAACGCCGCCGAAATGTTCATAATTATAAAAAGAGACGATTATTTTGAACACAAGTGACAAAAATCGCTTTATAGGTTGACTTGATTTATTTATTTTGTTAAAATAGAAACGTAATTTTCGGAAAGAGGGAAAACCTCTTTCCGCCTACTGAAAAAAGGAGGAAATAATCATGATTGACCAGAAAACCCTCGCGTATATCAACCTTTACGGGATCCTGGGCGCTCTTGAAAATCTCTGTGAGCTCGTTCCCGAAGCAGGTGAGCTGCTCACCAACAAGAAGCCGCTTACAATCGGGTTTGACGTAAAGGGAGGTCCCGCGGCATCCATCACCTTCTACAACGGTCGCTGCAAGATGACCGACGGCTGCGGTAAATGCGATGTGAAGCTTCCGTTCGGTTCGCCCGAAAAATTCAACGGGCTTATCGACGGCACCACCACTCCCATCCCCTCAAAGGGATACCTTCACATAGGTTTCCTTCTTAAGAGCTTTACCGCCCTGACCGATCTGCTCTCAAAGTATCTTCAGCCGAGCGAAGAAGACCTTAAGGACCCCGATTTCTTCAACATCAGCACGACCCTCACTCTTTACGTTGTGGGCGTTGCGCTCGCTCAGGTCGCAAATCAGGATGAAATCGGCAAATTCAGCGCGTCCAACACTCCCGACGGCAGCGTAATGCTCGACATTAAGGGCGGCCCCGCAGTTGAGCTGGTTATTAAGAACCATCACTTCATCTGCCTCAAGAAGCGCCCCGAAAAATACAGAGCTTCGATGACCTTCGTTGACGTTGAAACCGCAAACGCTCTTTTCAACGGCACGATCAACGCTCTTGCCGCTCTGGGCGTGGGCAAAGTTGAAATGCACGGCATGAGCAACATGCTTGACAATGTTAACCGCATACTCGACAGAGTGTCGCTGTATCTTGCATAAGGGAGGAAAGAAAGATGAGCAAAGCTAAAGAAAAAACCGAATATCCCTGCTATACCACGACAAAATCGGATGAATGGTACGCAAGAGCTGCCGAAGTGATTCCCGCGGGCGTTTACGGCCACCTCGGCCCCGCCGAAGGTCAGTTCATCCCCGTTAACCGCTGGCCCCGTTTCTCCGACAGAGCGAAGGGCTCGTATTTCTGGGACGTTGACGGCAACAGATATATCGACTATATGTGCGCTTACGGTCCCAACGTGCTCGGTTACGGCGACCCCGACGTTGACGCCGCAGCTATCAAGCAGATAGAGCTGGGCAACTGCACCACCTCTCCCAACAAAATAATGGTTGAGTGCGCGGAGCTGCTCGTTGACACCGTTGCGAGCGCAGACTGGGCGTTCTTCTGCAAAAACGGCAACGACGCAACTCAGGGCGCTATACTCACCGCGAGAGCCCACACCCACAGAAAGAAGCTCATATTCTTCAAAGGCTTCTATCACGGCGTTTCACCGACGGTGCAAAAGATCGACTATCCCGGCGTTACTCCCGAAGACGTTGCCAACAACCTTTACACTGCCTGGGACGATATCGAGGGCTTCAAGAGAATAGTTGAAGAGAACAAGGGCGAAATAGCCGCTCTTATCGCTCAGCCCTATGACCACGGCAATTTCTACGACAACAAGTTCCCCGCAGAGGGCTTCTGGCAGGAAGTCAGAAAAATCTGCACCGAAAACGAAATTCTTATCATAGTTGACGACGTGCGCACGGGCTTCCGCCTTGACCTCGCCGGCTCCGACCATTACTTCGGCTTTGAAGCCGACCTTATCTGCTTCTGCAAGGCGCTTGCAAACGGCTACAATATGTCCGCCTTCTGCGGCAAGGAATTCCTCAAGGGAGCGGCTTCGGGCCTTTCCTACACCGGCTCCTACTGGATGAGCGCAGTGCCCTTCGCGGCGTGCATCGCCTGCATCAACAAGATGAAAGAGATAAACGCTCCCGCTCTGTTTAAAGAGCTCGGCACGGAGTTTACCGAAGGCCTCAAGGCCGCGGCTGCGGAAAACGGATTTGATCTCGTCGTTTCCGGAGCTCCCTCTCTGTTCTACCTGAGAATCGCGAACGACGACTCGCTCATGATTCACCAGGATTGGATCGCGGAGTGCGTGAACAGAGGCCTGTTCCTCGCCTCTCACCACAATCATTTCATCAACGCATCCCTTACCCATGACGACATAAAAGAATCAATCGCCATTGCGGAAGACGCTTTCAGAGCAACAAGAAAGCTTCACCCCGAGATCGGCTGATAAAAAGGAGGAATTTCTCATGGCATTAACTAAACAGGAATGGCTTGAGCTTGAAAAGCAGGCGAATGACCTTCGCCACCTTGCTCTGCAAACCACCGTTTGGGCAGGCAGCGGCCACCTCGGCGGAGGCCTCTCGGTGCTCGACCTTCTTACCGTGCTTTATTACAAGTATCTCAACATCAAGGTAGAGGACCCCAAGTGGGAAGACAGAGACAGGTTCATCCTTTCAAAAGGACACGCCGCCATTTCCTACGCTCCCGTGCTTTGCAGCAAGGGCTTTAACGACCCCGAAATGCTCAAAACCTTCAACCTTTCCGGCTCCAAAATGGGCATGCACCTTGACTCCAACAAGGTTGTGGGCGTTGACGCCTCCACCGGTTCGCTCGGTCACGGCTGCTCCATCGCCGCAGGCACCGCTCTGGCGGCAAAAATTCTCGGCAAGGATTATCTCACCTACGTCGTAACGGGCGACGGCGAGCTTGACGAGGGCTCCAACTGGGAAGCTTTCATGACTATGAACCATTATAAGCTTTCAAACTGCATCACATTTATTGACAGAAACCACTGCATGATAGACGGCAACACGGAAGACGTTATGCGCCTTGAGCCTCTTGCAGACAAGCTCACCGCTTTCGGCTTCAACACCATATGCGTTGACGGCGGCAACATCAAAGAGCTCTGCGACGCCATTGACGTTGCAATCGAGAGAAGCAAAGAAGCCTGCAACCCCACCTGCATCCTCATGGATACGGAAAAGGGCGCCGGCATCTCCGTTGCGGGCGATTATCATTGCCACTATATGGCTATTGACGAGCCTACTTTTGAAAAATACAAGAAAGACCTTGACGAATATTACGCAAAGCGTGTTGCGAGAGCAGAAAAGGAGGGCGAATAATTATGGCAGGCGGATTAGTATATAACGCAATAGACCAGACCGAGGTTGCCACTGCCGAAATTTACGGCAAAGCCATAGCCGAAATCATGCTTAACGACCCCAAGGTAGTAGCCATTACTGCTGACCTTGCAAAGTCCACCAAGCTCGGCGACGTGCTTAAGGTTTGCCCCGAGAGAGTTATCAACGTCGGTATTGCCGAGCAGGATATGATGGGCGTAGCGGCAGGTATGGCAAAAGCCGGCTGCATTCCCTTCGTTTCAGGATTTTCGGCATTCTGCTCGATGAGAGCCTGTGACCAGCTTCACACCGACATTTGCTATCAGAAAGCAAACGTTAAAATAGTTGCCACCCATTCGGGCACGTCCTTCGGCCAGGCGGGCTCCACTCACCACGCGCTCGCCGACCTCGCAATAACGAGAGCAATGCCCAACCTCACCGTTATCTGCCCCGCGGACGGTGTTGAAACCGCAAACGCCGTTAACGCCGCTTACGCGACCGACGGCCCGTTCTACATCAGAATTAACCGCGGCTTTGACCGTGTGCTTTATGAAACCATGGACTACGGCTTTGAAATCGGCAAGGCTGTCACCGTTAACGAAGGCACCGACATCACCGTTATCGCCTGCGGCTCCTGCGTGTTCCAGGCAAAGCAGGCGGCTGATTTCCTCGCCAACGCCGACGGACTGAGCGTCAGAGTGCTCGATATGCACACAATCAGCCCCATCGACAAGGAAGCAATCGCGAAAGCGGTTACCGAAACGAGAAGAATTATCACCGTTGAAGATCACTTCGTAAAGGGCGGTCTCGGCTCGGCAGTTTCCGAAGTAATAGTTGAAGGCGGCAAAGCCTGCGCGTTCAAGAGCCTCGGCCACCCCGACTTTGCAATGATAGGCCTTCAGGAGGATATCATGTCCGACGTCGGCATAGACGCAAACGGCATCATCGCCGCTGTTCGCGAGGTCATGAATAAGGACTTCGAAGAGGACGATAACTGGGACGACGAGTATTGATAAAAGAAGAGCTTTTCAGAAAGGACGGATAAAATATGGCTTCAAGAGAAGATATTTTTACTAATAAGATTTTCCTTTGCGGCGCTCTTCCTCTTATCAAGACCATCGCTTCGGACGTTCCCTCGCTTGCAAAAAGGTTTGAGCACACCCACGCCGTTGTGCAGATAAGCGCCTGCGACCCCGACGCGCCGGACGGCAAATACGCCACTCACTTCGTGATAAACTCCGGCGAATGGCTCGTTCACGCCGACAAGGTCTGCGACGAAGAGCACACGGATATAGAGCTCGAATTCAAGAGCGTTGAGCAGATGAACGCTTTCTTCAAGGGCTCTATAGGCCCCAAAACTCTGCCCAAGATGAAGGGCATAGTCAAGCACGCAGGCACCTTCGTTTCGTTCATGATGGTGCTGCTGAAGATGAGCTCGCTGCTCACCGCCACCGACATTCCCGAGGATGAAGACACTCAGCAGCTTCTGGTCAAGTGCTTCTTCTACCTGCTCACGAGCGGCATAAGCGTGCTCAACAAGCAGGGTCACGACAAAATCAGAGAATGGACCTCCAAGAGCCCCGACCGCGTTTACGCTCTTGCCGTAAACGATCATCCCGAGGTTGCCGCTTTCATAAGAATCAAAGCAGGCAAATCGAGAGCGGGCAGAGGAGAATACAAGAGAGCAATGCCTTTCTTCACTCTCAGATTTGATTCGTTCAAGAGCGCGCTCGGTATTCTGCTCGGCATAGACGATATGCTCGAGTCCACCAAGCAGGGCAAGCTCATAATGGACGGCGGCCCCGAATTCGGAGCGCAGTTCGGCGACTTCCTTCTGACTGTCGGCGATTACGCGAAATAAACCGGCGATTTGACCGCATTGAGCGAAAAACCTTATATGTAAAACCGGCAGGGCGCAAACGCTTGATTTGCTCCCTGCCGTTTCTTATTTTTACTGTTTAATTCGGTTTAAAACGCCTTAACGAATCCTTTGATCGTGTCCGCGGCGACTCTTGCGGCGATAGGCTTAAAATCGGCGTAGCTCATATCTGCCGAGCCGTCCGCGGCGTCGCTCATAACTCTGAGCACGCCGAAGGGCACGCCCGCGCCGAAGCAGACCTGCGCCACGGCAGCGCCTTCCATTTCGCACGCGTCGGCGCCGAAGTTGTTTACTATATAATCCTTTCTCTCTTTGCTCGCCACAAACTGGTCGCCGCTTGCGATTCTGCCTCTGAGCACCTTTTTTATTCCCGCTTTTTTCGCGGCGTCCTCGAGCGCGTCGGAAACCTTTTTGTCGGAAGGAATGACCACTCTGCCGATGCTGTCAATGAAGCCGAGCTCGTCGCCTAAAGGAGTGGTATCCAAATCGTGCTGCACGAGAGAATCCGCTATAACGGCGTCGCAAACGCTTACTTCGGGATTGAGCGAGCCGGCAACGCCCGTGTTAATAACGCATTCGGGCGAATATTTCATTATCATTGCCTGGGCGCAGACAGCCGCCGCGACCTTGCCCATGCCGCAAACCGCGCACACCGCGTCTTTGCCCTCAAGCAATCCGCGCACGAATTTTATGCCGCTTATCTCACATTCCTGTTTGTCGGTCATAACGCTTTCGATTGACTCTATTTCCACGTCCATTGCGCCTATAATACCTATCATGTTTATGCCTCCGGTTTTCTCTGTTTTCTTTGATTTTCAACTTCTAATGTTATCATAAGGCGGTTCTTATGTCAAGCAAACGTGAAAGACCCGAATATATACGTTATAAAATCTTGTTAAAATTTTTATTATTCTCTTATTGTATTTCCCAAATCAATGTGCTATTATACTTCAAGTACAAAAAGTACGTTTAACGGTTTGTTAAAGAAAGGAGAAACGTATCCATGAAAAAATTATTTGCGGTTCTTGTAGTTCTCGCCATGGTTGCCGGTCTTGCCGCTTGCGGCGCGCAGTCGGCGGCAGAAGCTCAGCCCTTTAAAGCAGGTGTGTGGATTGCATCTGTTGACGGCGAAAAAACAGGCACCTACACTTTCACCGAAAGCAAGACCGAATGCCTTTATGAAGGCGAGCTCTCCGGTGTTCCCTTCGACTATGAGATTAACGGCGACTCCTACGTTTTCCACATGGGCTCTGCCGATGACAATTCCGCAGCCAAGGCAGTCTTTACCGACGAAAACAGCTGCGTGCTCACGTGGGAAGACCCTGCAAGAGAAGAAACTCTTGAGTATGTAGGCACTGCCGAGGAATACGAAGAGGCTGTTACGTATCCGCTTCCTCTTCTCGTCATCAACAGTGAGGCGTTTGAAGTCAGCGCTGCCGATGTTTTTGACACTGCAGGCGTTACGGGCTTCACCTGCGACGCTCCGATGACTTATAAGTTTGAAGCCAAAGGCGACGCAGACTGGAAAGTTTACCTTCTTGACGAGGTATTTTCGGACGGCGAGAGATATCTCTCACAGGCTTATCCTCCCGCGCTTATCGGTGACGGCGTTCTCAGCGTTAAAGCGGGCCAGTTCATGTATGTAGAGTGCAGCGAAAACGCATTCACCGCCGATGCCGCTCCCGACGCATCGCTGATTATAACCTATTCGGGCGATCTTACCGGAAATTATGACGATTCTTACTCTCAGAGAGCCACCGCAACTGTGGTTGACAATAACGAAGAAGTTGAAATAACCGTCAACTGGTCGTCCTCCGCAACCGAAGAAACCGTTTGGACTCTTACAGCCGCAAAGGACGGCGCAAAGCTCTCCTACACCGACTGCAAGAAAGTAACCCTTGCTTTTGACGAAGACGGCAACGATACCGAAGAAGTTATTTATGAAAACGGCGCAGGCTACTTCACCGTAGTGGACGGCAACCTCGTTTGGGACGGCGCAGCGGAAGAGGATTGTGCTAATTGTGTCTTCGAAAGAAACTAAATCCCTCGACTTTGGGACTTCCGTATTAAGCGAAGAACAAAACGAAAAAATTTTGAAAAACATAGCAGAGCGTTGATTTTTAAATCGGCGCTCTGCTTTTTAGCTTTTAAGTATTTTGAAATTCCATATTTATATTTTTCGTTTTTCGACGTTTTTTTGCCCTCGCCGTATCTCGATACTGTCTTCGGGCAAAGAAAACGCCGTCTTCATCTTAATACGAAAGCCCTTGCAGGTGCTGACAATAAGAGAACAAAACGAAAAAGTTATGGATAAATACAGCAGAGCGTGGATTTTGAAATCTACGCCCTGCGTTTTTATGCTTTTTTCGCTGCGGATTTTGCGGCGGCAAGCAAATCCTCGCGGCAGGTTTTGAGCACTTCGTCAAACGGTTTCGGCTCGGGGCATGAAAAGAAGCAGTCGGATATTCCGAGCTCTTTGGCGCGCTCCCAGCCTTCTCCGGAGCAGCCGCAAATCGTGATAACCTTTTTGCCGAGCGCAGACGCGCGCTTCGCAACGCCGGAAATCACCTTTCCGTTTACGGACTGAGAGTCGAGCCTGCCTTCGCCCGTGATGATCAAATCCGCTTCCTTCGCTTTTTCGTCAAAGCCGGCAAAGTCAAGCACTATGTCTATGCCCTTTTTGAGCTGAGCGTTCAGAAACGCCGACGCTCCCGCGCCGAGACCGCCTGCGGCTCCCGCGCCCGGAACGTTTGCTATGTCTTTGCCGAGGCAGGTTTTGATGACTTCGGCGGCGCTTCTGAGCCCGAGGTCGAGCTCCTTAACCATATTTTCATCGGCGCCCTTCTGAGGGGCGAAGACGTATGCCGCTCCGTTTTGCCCGTAAAGAGGGTTGTCAACGTCGCAGGCGCATATAACGGGAACGTCGGGCAGCGATTTCGGCGCGGAAATACTCGTTATTTTGCTCAAATCCTTGCCGGTCGGGCATTCTATTTTGCCGCTCTCGCCGTAAAATTCATAACCGAGAGCCGCCGCCATGCCTGCTCCGAGGTCGTTTGTGGCGGAGCCGCCGAGCCCCAAAAGAATTCTTTTTGCTCCACGCTGCGAAGCGTTGAGAATGAGCTCGCCGAGGCCGTAGGTGGTGGCAAGCATGGGGTTCTTTCTGTCGCCCGCCATGGGGAGGCCCGCAACGCTCGCCGTTTCAATCACCGCCGTTGAATCGGGAAGAACGAGATATTCCGCTTTTATTCTCTCCCCGAAAACGCCCGAGGCTTCCGCTTCGACCTTTTCGCCGCCGAATATTTCCGCCATACAGGCGCAAAGCCCCTCTCCGCCGTCGGCGAGGGGCATCTTGATTATTTTGCAGTCTTCTTTTTCTTCTTTAAAGCCCTTACCCGTTATTTCGCACACCTCGTTTGCCGTGAGCGTGCCTTTGAAGGAATCGGGCGCTATAAGCACTGTGTACATATCAGTCCGCTTTTGACGCAAGCCTTATGTATCTCTTGAAGAAAGCGACGCCGGGGCCTATCGCATCGCAGGGAATTCTTTCGTTAGTGCCGTGGGTGCAGAGCAGAAGCTCAACGCCCGCTTTGTAGGGAGAATAGCGATAGATGTTTTCGCAAATGGGCTCATAGTTGCACGCGTCGGTGCCGCCCATTACGAGATAGGGCGCAACGATGCTGTCCGGGTCGTCCTGCATGCAGATAGTCTTAATGATATTGAAGCATCTCGAATCGGTGGGCGAGAAGGACGAAGCCTCCTTGGCTTTGACGACCTTCACCTCAATATTCTTGTTTCTTACAACCTTATGAATGTGCTTAACAACGTCGTCAATCGTAACGCCGGGAAGCATGCGGAAGTTTACGACTATGCTCGCTTTCTGAGGCAGCACGTTCGCCGCGGGGCTGCCCTGAGCCATCGTAATGCCGGTGGTAGTCCTGATGAGAGAAGCGGCGGGGGGAATCTGCTTCATTATCTGCTTGATAAGAGGCTTCATATAATTGAGATTGCAGGTGATAAGCCTTACGGGATAGGTGCAGTTTTTGCCTATCTCGCCGAAAAGCTCTGGGATGAACGGCATAAGAGTTGAGCTGAACTGATTGTTTTCAAGGTCTTTAATCACGTCCGCCATTTTGCCTATCGCGGTGTGCTTAGGCGGCTGAGAAGAGTGGCCGCCCTTTGCGCTCAGGCTTATCTCAACGTCGCAATAGCCCTTTTCGGCTATGCCTATGCCGACAAGGTTCTTGTTTTCTATAACGCCCTTTACGTTAATGGGCAGAATTGCTCCGCCCTCGTCGATAACGCTGTCAAGATGCACTCCTCTTTCCTTGAGCACGTTCATCATTGACATAGCGCCGCCGCATTCATTAGCAACGACCTCTTCGTCCTGACCGAAGCAGAGATAAACGTCTCTTTCGGGCTCAAAGCCTTCTTCAAGCAGGGTTTCAACCGCTTCCATAACGCCCATAAGGTGGTTTTTCATATCGAGAGCGCCTCTGCCCCAGATAAACTCGCCGTCGTTATATCCGCTGAACGGAGGATGAGTCCAGTCGCCCTCGGTGCCGGCTGAAATGGGCACAACGTCCTGGTGAGCTATGAGAGCGATGGGGTCAAGGCCGCTGTTTTTGCCCTTCCAGTGATAGAGAAGGCTCGCCTCCGAGACGACCTCTTTTTCAAGATTTTTGTGAATGAGAGGGAACGACCTCTCAAGGAATTTATGGAACTCGTCAAATTTGGTGAAATCCACTTTTGACTTGTCGGGGTTGCTGACCGTGGGTATGGAAATGGCTTCCGACAGGTGATCCATGGCTCTCTGAACGTCCACGTTTTCGGGCTCCGCTTTGCCGTAATCCGTTTTTTCGGGCTTGAATTTATAAGCTCTCACGGCGTTCACTCCGGCAAGAGCGGCAGCTCCCGCTCCCGCAATAACGGCAGGCTTGATTTTTTTCATTGTTAATTCCGCCTTTCCTTAAGGTGATTTACCTAATCATTATAGAATAAAGGCGGGGCAAAATCAACCGAAAAATGCGAAAACGCAAATTTTATAATCATTAAAACATTCTGCCGCTTTTGTCCGATTGACTCAAGCCCCGTATTCTGTTATAATTACCGGGTAATTTTCTCAAAAAGAAACGGTGATTTTATGCGAAGATATTCTCACGTGGCGGTAATAGGCATTGACGGAATGGGCAGCTTCAACCGCTTTGCCGACACCCCCAATATGGACTCTGTTTTTAAAGACGGCGCCTACACTTATGACGCCTTCAGCATGGACCCGACCATCAGCGCCGAAAACTGGGGCGGAATGCTCATAGGCGTTGAGCCTGCCGTGCACAACCTCACAAACGGCTACATAAGCGTTCACCCCTATGAGAGTGAGCAATTCCCCACCGTTTTTCGCAGAATACGCTCCGCTTACCCCGGCGCCGTGCTCGCGAGCATAGTGAATTGGAACCCGATAAACATCGGCATTGTTGAAGACGGCATAGGCGTTATAAAGCAGACGGCGGACGATGACGACCTTGTTGTTGAAAAAATTGTTCATAGAAACAGTCATTTTA
>CAJOLX010000017.1 GCA_905235625.1 uncultured Clostridia bacterium | reverse complement strand
GAAGCCTGCGAGAACGGCGCCCTCCTTGAGCAGGCGGGAAGCCTGCGCGTCGTTTTTGACCGTGCCGGTCATATCCTTATTATAAATGCCCATAAAGTCGTAGTCTCTCACGGTGTCGAGCCCTACGAACACGGTTTCAACGTCTTCAAGCTCCTTGGCGTGAGCCTTCGCAAACGCTTTCGCGCCTCTGAGGCCCGCTTCCTCCGAGCCGGTGATTAAAATCATGACCTCGGTGTTTTCAAAGCGGACGTCGTTATCCTGCATAAATCTGGGCAGAGCCATTGAGCAAAGGCAGCCTGTAAGGTTGTCGTTGGCGCCGTCAACCGTTCTGCGGGGATTATAGAAAAGCAGCTCAAACAAAAATATCGGCACGAGGCAAACGGCGACAATGGACATTATCCAGAACACCTTGCTGTCGGCAACGGAAGAGCCCCTTAAAGTGACGATGACCGCCGCTATATTCACTCCCGTTATGTAAACGAGCGAAAGCAGGCCGAGCACAATCGCGGGCAAAACGAGCTTCGGGCCGCCCCAATAGGTGAAGCGCCATTCGGGAGCGGAATCGGCGTGGCCCGAAAAAATTATTCTTCTTTTAACCTCGCCCGAGGGCTTTCTCACGGCGATGACGTTGTGCGAAACCTTCTTCGGCATAAAAACGTCAAGCGCCTGCTTGTAAAAGAGAAACTCGGTGATTACGAAAAACACGGCGACAAGCAGCAAAACGGCGGCAGCGCACGTGAAAACGAGGGTGAGCGACGGAATGAAGTGGGTCAAAAACAGCAGCGCCGCGCCGAGAACTCCCGCGCAGACGGCGACCTGCACCCAAGCCATAAACGCCGAGGGAGCGAGCTTGAATTCCTCCGTTCTCACCTCGTCGCAGCTCGTTTCAAGGTCGTTTGCAAGCCACTGCTGAGCCTCGGCTTCTTTTTCGGAGCCCGACGCTCTCGGGCCGACCTCTTTGAGCAGCTTTTTGATGTTCCTCGCGACGTAGTTTGCGTACATACGCCTCTCGGACTGATAATTTTTTACTGTGTTTTCGGGTCTCAAAGTATTTTCTCCTCCCTTATGATTTCTTCCGGGAAACGGTCAGGCTTTCCCGAGATATTCCTCAAGGCACAGACCGGAGGCGTTGATTTTTTTAGCGTTTTCAACGCCCACAAATCTCCAGTGCCAGGGCTCGTAAATTATTTTGGTTATGCTCTGCTTCTCCTTCGTGTAGCGGAGAATGAAGCCGTAGTTTTCGGCGTTTTCGCAAAGCCACTTGAATTCCTTTGTGTTTTCAAAGCTCTGCTCGAGGGAGCAAATATCCATGGCAACGCCGAAATTGTGCTCGCTCGTGCCGGGCGGCAGAATTATTTCGGCGGCTTTCTGAGTGGCCTGCGTTCTGCCCATTCCCTGATTCATATAGGTTGAAATTTTGTTTTCAAAATTATTTTTTTGCAGGCTGTAGCTTCTGTAGCCAGAAACGGTCGTCAGCGTGATGCCGTCCTTTTTGGCGGCGAGATACATTTCGTTGTAGTAAGGCGCAACTCTGTAGTCAAGCTTTTTGCTGTCGGGGTCCGACTCGACTGCGGGAGCAAGCTTAGGCACGTAATCGTCGGGCAAAATGTAATCTCTGTTTACGAGGGTCAGCCTCCAGTCGTCAACGTCAAGGTCGGCAAGCTGAGGGTTAAAGCCTGCGTAAGAATATTCGTAAGACGCGGTTTTAACGCCCGCGGAAGCCGTCGTTTTGGCTGCGGTTGCCGCCGTTGCAGACGGTGCCGCCGGAGCCGTTGAAGCAGGCTTGCCGCTTGCAGAGGGAACCGTCGTTCTGTTGCTTGCGGAAGTTGCCGCCGCGGTAACGGCAACGTCGATTTGCGTGGAGGTCGTTATCGCCGCAGTGCTTTCGGTAACGCCCGCAACGGGCGACGCAAGGTCGGTAATATCCGCCTGCGTTTCCGGTATCTGCGCCGTTTCGTCAAAAATCGAGGTTACTTCGTTTATCGTCTGCTCCGATATGGCGGGGTCGCTGCCCGAAACTATTGCGTAAATGCAAAATACGAGAGCTGCCGCGGCGAGCAGAGCTCCGATGCTCATTATCAGCTTATTGTGCATTCCGTCACCTTCTCCGTTTTTTTTGAGATTTGAACGTTTGGTTTAATCAGCCTTGCTTGAGCGATTCCATTTTAAGGTAAGCGTTTATAAATCCGTCTATGTCGCCGTCCATAACAGCCTGGATGTTGCCCATTTCATAGCCGGTGCGGTGGTCTTTCGCGAGCGTGTAGGGCATGAAAACGTAGGAACGGATCTGGCTGCCCCATGCGATTTCTCTCTGCTCGCCCTTTATGTCGTCAATCTTGTCAAGGTGCTCTCTCTCTTTTATCTCAATGAGCTTTGATTTGAGCATCTTCATGGCGACTTCTCTGTTTTGATGCTGGCTTCTCTCAACCTGGCAGGCGCACACGATGCCGGTCGGGATGTGAGTAATTCTGACAGCCGACGAGGTCTTGTTGACCTTCTGACCGCCGGCGCCCGAGGAGCGGTAGTAATCTATCTTAAGGTCGTCGGGGCTTATTTCAACCTCAACCGTGTCGTCAATCTCGGGCATTACCTCGAGAGAAGCGAACGAGGTGTGCCTTCTGCCGGAAGCGTCAAACGGTGAAATTCTGACAAGGCGGTGAACGCCCATCTCTCCCTTTAAATATCCGTAAGCGTTTTCGCCCTCGATGAGCAGCACGGCGGATTTAAGCCCCGCTTCGTCGCCGTCAAGAAAGTCTATCATGGAGACGTTGAAGCCTCTCTTTTCGCCCCAGTGCTGATACATGCGCACGAGCATCTGGTTCCAATCCTGCGCTTCGGTGCCGCCGGCGCCCGCGTGGAAGGTGAGAATGGCGTTGCTGTTGTCGTATTCGCCCGAAAGAAGGGTGCTGAGGGTCATATCCTCGAGCTTCTTTGTGAAATCGTCAACAGCCGTCTTGCACTCTTCAAGCATATCGAGGTCTTCTTCCTCGTTTGAAAGCTCGATGAGCACGAGAGCGTCGTCAAAATCGCTCTTCAGCTTTTCATAGGAATTAACTTTGTTTTTGAGCTGGCTTATCCTTCTCTGCACCTTCTGAGACTCTTCCAGATCGTTCCAGAAGCCCTCCTCGGCGGTTTTTGCCTCCAGCTCCTCTATTTCTTCGGAGGTTGCCTCGATGCCGAGAGCTTCACCGAGCTGATTGAGCTTTTCGGTGTTGTCAAGCAGGGCAAGCCTCAATTCTTCAAACTGTACCATAAAAATAAACTCCGTTTAATCGTTTATGCCGCAATCGGGCACAAAAACTCATTATAATTACTGATTATTATACTATAAAGAGACGGCTTTGTAAAGACGGGATTTTTTGAGCCCGAAAACTGCGCTTTTCCGAAAAAAAGGCGTAAAAAAACACGCAGACCCTATTGGGTCCACGCATTCTTTCTTTAATAGGAGATTTCTTTATACGCTCGGCAAAGCGGAGCTCAACCCGTTTGCCTCGGAGATTTTACGAGTTGATTATAATCCGCCGAGCGTTACAAAAGTGCGACAAATACGCGCGTTTTTTGATTTTTTTGAAAAATTTTTCGGTTTTTTTGCGAAAATCGGTTTAAAATCACCTTGCGCGGCGCTGTTTGCGGTAAATGTAATCAACGTGAATTTTATAATCCGTATTTCCGCGCCCCCGTCTTTTATTTCTCCTGCCGTGATTTCAGCGCGTCTGCAAACACGGTTGCAGCATTATTTATATTGCAAATTGGATTACCTGATGATATAATGAATCAAAATTGATTGTTTCCGGAGGACGAGAGATGAAAAACATTACCGCCGACATAATTTACGCGGGCGTAAACGACCGTAAAATCGACCTTTTTGAGGGTCAGTATGACGTGCCGAACGGCATGGCTTACAATTCCTACGTTATTCTTGATGAAAAAATTGCGGTTATGGACAGCGTAGACGCAAAATTCGCTCACGAATGGCTTGACAATATTGACAACGCTCTTCAGGGCAAAAAGCCCGATTATCTCGTTGTGCAGCACATGGAGCCCGACCATTCCGCCAACATAAAAACCTTTATGGACAACTACCCCGAAGCGGTGATAGTATCCTCCGCAAAGGCTTTCACGATGATGAAAAACTTTTACGGCAGCGAGTTTGAAGACAGGCGCATAGTCGTTAAAGAGGGCGACGAGCTCAGCCTCGGCTCTCACACGCTTTCTTTCATAGGCGCCCCGATGGTGCATTGGCCCGAGGTGCTCATGACTTACGACAGCAAAGACAAGGTGCTTTTCTCCGCCGACGGCTTCGGCAAATTCGGCGCTCTCGACACCGACGAAGACTGGGCGTGCGAGGCGAGAAGATATTATTTCGGCATCGTGGGCAAATACGGCGCTCAGGTGCAGGCTGTGCTCAAAAAAGCCGCCGCGCTTGACATTAACGTCATCTGCCCGCTTCACGGCCCCGTGCTCACCGAAAATCTCGGCTACTACATCGGGCTTTACGACACGTGGTCATCCTACGGCGTTGAGTCGGACGGCATAGTTATCTGCTACACCTCCGTTTACGGCAACACCAAAAAGGCTGTTGAAACTCTCGCCGAAAAGCTCAGAGCGCGCGGCTGCCCGAAGGTTGCCGTAAACGACCTTGCGAGAGACGACATGGCGGAGGCGGTTGAAGACGCTTTCCGCTACGGCAAAATCGTGCTCGCTTCCACCACCTACAACGCGGAAGTTTTCCCGTTTATGAGAGAATTTATAAACGACCTTGTTGAGAGAGGCTTCAAAAACAAGACCGTCGGCATAATCGAAAACGGCTCCTGGGCTCCTCAGGCGGCGAAAACGATGAAGGGAATGCTTGAAGGCTGCAAGAATATCACCTACACCGACACAACGGTAAAAATCCTCTCCGCCCTTGATGAAACGAGCTCCGCTCAGCTTGACGCTCTTGCCGACGAGCTTTGTATGGAATATATCGCTCAGAATAACGACACCGCCGACAAAAACGACCCGAACGCCATGTTTAACATCGGCTATGGCCTTTACGTTGTCACCTCAAACGACGGCAAAAAGGATAACGGTCTTATCGTAAACACCGTCACTCAGGTGACGAGCTCGCCCAACAGAGTTGCCGTTTGCATCAACAAGCAGAATTATTCTCATCACATAATTCAGCAGACGGGCGAAATGAATATCAACTGCCTTTCGGTTGACGCTCCGTTTTCCGTTTTTGAGCAGTTTGGCTTCTGCAGCGGCAGAAACACCGACAAATTCGCGGGCACGGAAACTCTCCGCTCCGATAACGGGCTCGTTTTCCTGCCCCGCTGCATAAACGCCATGATGTCGCTGAAGGTCGTTCAATACGTTGACCTCGGCACTCACGGAATGTTCATCTGCGACGTCACCGAATCCCGCGTGCTTTCCGACAAGGAGACGATGACCTACACATATTATCAGAAGAACGTTAAGCCCAAGCCCAAAACCGAAGGCAAGAAGGGCTACGTTTGCAAGATTTGCGGCTACGTTTACGAAGGCGACGAGCTGCCCGAGGATTTCGTCTGCCCGCTCTGCAAGCACGGCGCCGCCGATTTTGAGCCGATAGAAAATCAATAATCCAAAGGAGGATTTGCAATATGGAAAAATACGTTTGCGACATCTGCCAGTATGAGTACGACCCCGATCTGGGCGACCCCGATAACGGCATAGCCCCCGGCACCGCTTTTGAGGACCTTCCCGACGATTGGGTTTGCCCCCTTTGCGGCGCAGGCAAAGACAGCTTCTCGGCTGAATAATCTAAAGAGAGGCAAAAATGAGACCGACTCCGAAAAAGCCGGTCTCATTTTTATTTTGCGTTTATTATTCGAGCTCGAACGCGCCCGTGTAAAGGCGGTAGTAAGTGCCCTGCTCCTCAATGAGCTTTTCGTGGCTGCCGCGCTCGATTATTCTGCCGTGGTCAAGCACCATGATAACGTCGGAATTCATAACGGTCGAAAGCCTGTGAGCGATAATGAACACGGTGCGGTTTTCCATGAGCTTATCCATGCCCGCCTGCACGAGCGCTTCCGTTCTCGTATCTATTGAGGACGTCGCTTCGTCAAGTATCATAACGGGCGGGTCGGCTACGGACGCTCTCGCTATCGCGATAAGCTGCCTTTGACCCTGCGAAAGATTTGAGCCGTTGTTGTTAAGCTCCGTGGCGTAGCCCTCGGGGAGCCTCGTGATAAATTCGTGCGCTCCGGCGAGCTTTGCCGCCTCTATGCACTCTTCGTCCGTCGCTTCAAGCCTGCCGTAACGTATGTTTTCCATAACGGTGCCGGTGAAGAGGTTGGTGTCTTGCAAAACAAGGCCGAGGGAGCGGCGAAGGTCGCTCTTCTTTATCTTGTTTATGTTTATGCCGTCATATCTTATCTTGCCGTCGGCAATGTCGTAAAACCTGTTTATCAGATTTGTTATGGTGGTTTTGCCCGCGCCCGTCGCGCCGACGAAGGCTATCTTCTGGCCGGGCTCCGCGAATACCGACACGCCGTGAAGCACTTCTTTGCCTTCAACGTAAGAGAAGTCAACGTCGGTCATCCTCACGTCGCCCTTAAGCTCGGTGTAGGTTACCGTGCCGTCGTGATGCGGATGCTTCCACGCCCATTTTTCGGTGCGCTTTTCGGTTTCGGTTATCTCGCCGTCGGGCCCTATCTCGGCGTTTACGAGGGTAACGTAGCCGTCGTCCGTTTCGGGCTCCGAGTCTATCACGCTGAAAATTCTGCCTGCGCCCGCCATGCCCATGACTATTGCGTTTATCTGCTGTGAAACCTGGTTAACGCTGCCGGTGAACTGCCTCGTCATATTAAGGAACGGCACGAGCACGCTGACGCCGAGCGCCATGCCCGATATGCTCGCGTTTTTTGCGCCGAGCACCATGAGCACGCCGCCGAGGGTCGCAACGAAAACGTAAAGCAGGTTGCCTATGTTCATTATTATGGGCCCCAAGCTGTTTGCGTAGGCGTGAGCTCTGAAGCTGTCGTGAAACAGCTCTTCGTTGACCTTGTCAAAATCCTTTTCCGCGGCGCTTTCGTGGTTAAACACCTTGATGACCTTCTGGCCGTTCATCATTTCCTGAGCGAAGCCTTCCGTGCGCGCGATTGATTTTTGCTGCTTTATGAAATACTTTGCGGAGCCTCCGCCGACCCTGCCCGAAACCATGAGCATGGCGATAACTCCGATTACCACGGCGAGAGTGAGCCACACGCTGTAGTAGAGCATTATGATGAGCACCGCCGTAACGACTATTGACGCCTGCAGCATCGAGGGCAGAACCTGCGACACGAGCTGACGGATGGTGTCGACGTCGTTTGTGTAGTAGCTCATTATGTCGCCGTGCTTGTTTCTGTCAAAAAAGCTGACGGGCAGATTTTGCATCTTGTCAAACATTTCCACTCTCATGTGCTTTAAGAAGCCCTGGGTCATATAAGCCATGAGCTGGTTATAGAGAGTGGTGGACGCTATCGAAAGAACGTAAAGCCCCACAAGCATGGTGAGATATTTAACGATAACGGGCTTTGCCGCCTCCCAGTTGCCGGAAACCGTCCATTCTTCAATAACGGTGATAACTTTTTGAACAAAGACGGCGGGCACGGCGGAAGCGACCGCCGAGAAGATTATGCACGCCATTATGACGGGCAGAAGCACGGGGTAGTAATGCCTGAGCGAGCCGATTATCCTCTTAAGAACGGACATATCGGGCTTGCCTCTTTTTGCGTCCTTTTTATTCATCCGACTCACCCCCTCTTGTTTGCTGCTCCCACACCTCGCGGTAGATTTCGCTAGCCTCGAGCAGCTCGTCGTGAGTGCCGACGTCGGTTATTCTGCCGTCGTCCATAACGATTATCATATCCGCCTCCTGCACCGAGGAAATGCGCTGGGCGATAATGATTTTGGTGGTTTCGGGCATATAACCGGCAAGCTCTTTTCTGATGAGAGCGTCCGTGCGGGTGTCGACCGCCGAGGTCGAGTCGTCAAGAATGAGCACTTTGGGCTTTTTGAGCAAAGCTCTCGCTATGCAGAGCCTTTGCCTCTGGCCGCCCGAAACGTTCGTGCCGCCCTGCTCGATATAGGTGTCGTATCCGTCGGGGAAGGACATAACGAAATCGTGAGCCTGAGCCGCTTTGCACGCCTTTTCGATTTCTTCATCCGAAGCGTCGGGATTGCCCCAGCGCAGATTTTCTTTAATCGTGCCTGAGAAAATAACGTTTTTCTGAAGCACCATTGCAACGGAGTCTCTGAGGGTCACAAGGTCGTAATCCTTAACGTTTACCCCTCCGACCTTTACCGAGCCTTCATAAACGTCGTAAAGCCTCGGTATGAGCTGCACCAAAGTGGTTTTGCCCACGCCCGTGCCGCCGATTATGCCCACCGTCGCGCCGGACGGAATGTGCACCGTCGTGTTTTCGAGCGCGTTTCTCTGAGCAAGCTCCGAATATTTGAAAACGGCGTTTTCAAAATCGACCGAGCCGTCTTTCACTTCGTTAACGGGATTTTCGGGATTAACGAGATCGGGCTTTTCGGAGAGCACTTCGGTTATTCTTTTTATCGACTCCGCGCTCATGGTGATGATGACAAAAACCATTGAGAGCATCATGAGCGACATTAGTATCTGGAAGCCGTAGGTTATCATTGCCGAAATCTGGCCCACGTCGATGACCGTGCCGTTACTCGATATTATGAGCTTTGAGCCCACGTAAAGCACGAAGACGAGGTTAAAGTTAACGCAAAGCTGCATGAGAGGGTTGTTTAAAACGACCACTCTCTCGGCGAAGGTGAAATCTTTGCGTATGCTTTCGGAAGCGGCGGCGAATTTCTGCTTTTCAAATTCTTCTCTCGCAAAGCCCTTTACGACTCTTATGCCTCTCACGTTTTCTTCAACGGATTCGTTGAGCCTGTCGTATTTTCTGAAAACTCTTCTGAAAGCGGGCAGGGCGAACGCTCCGATGATTATGAGCCCTATGCCGAGCACGGGGATTATCACGAGGAAAGACGCCGCGAGCGAACCGCCCATACGGTAAGCCATAACGGACGAAAAAGCTATCATCAGCGGCGCTCTTATCGCCGTGCGAATGGTCATCATGTAGGCGAGCTGAGTGTTCGTAACATCCGTTGTAAGCCTTGTGACAAGGGACGAAACGGAAAACTTATCAATATTCGAGAATGAAAAATCCTGTATTTTGTAGAAAACGTCGTGGCGAACATTTTTCGCAAAGCCTGCCGACGCCTTGGAGCAAGTGTAGGCGGCAAGTCCGCCGCAAACGAGCGAGCAAATCGCCATTATCACGAGCGACAGCCCCGAGGTGAGCACGAGGCGCATGTTGCCGGGGTCCACGGCGCCCTGAACGGACTCCATATTTTTTACCTGATTTACAAGGTCCGCGGTCATCGTGGGTATTCTCGTTTCAATGAGCGTTTCAAACACGATAAACACGAGGGTAGCCAACGAGAGAGCCTTGTATTCTCTCACGCATTTCAGGATAGTTCTCATTCCTTCACCTTCCTTTCCGAAAATTTCACGGCGATTATTATAAATTATAACGCGGGAATTATCAATAGCAAAATTTGCATAAATTATTTCCGCGCTTGATTTTTTTATTGGGAAATAGTATCATATTAAAAAACGTTTATGCGCCGTATCGGCGCTCGGGGGAACTATGGTTTACATAACCGGTGACATGCACGGCGACATTAAAAGATTTGACGACCCCGCCCTTAAAAAGCTCAAAAAGGGCGATATCCTCATCGTTTGCGGAGATTTCGGATTTATCTGGGACGGAAGCCGCAAAGAGGCCGCCAACATCAGAAAGCTCGAAAAGAAAAAATACGATATATGCTTCATTGACGGCACTCACGAAAACTTTGACGCGCTGAACGCTCTGCCCGTTTCCGTTTGGAACGGCGGCAAGGTGCACGAGGTCGCGAAGAACGTGCGCCACCTCATGAGAGGGCAGATATTCAAAATAGACAACATGACCTATTTCACAATGGGCGGCGGCGAAAGCCCCGACATTGACATTCGCTTTGAAACGAACGCCTGGTCAAAGGACGAATTCCCCTCGCGCGACGAAATGATTGAGGGAGCGAACAACCTCGAGCAGCTCAACTGCAAGGTGGATTTCATAATCACCCACGAGCCTTCGGTCAAGGTGAAGTCCTTCCTCCTTCTCAAGGACGGCGAGCAGTCGGGAGTGAACGGTCTGAACACTTATCTTGAAGAGCTGTCAAACGTTTGCACTTACAGACGATGGTTTTTCGGCTCGCTGCATCTGGATAAGTACGTTTCGTCTTCGCTTGTGTCGGTATATAAAAACGTAATAGCCGCCGTCACGGGAGAGATAGCTTGACTTTGGGACTGTCGTATTAGGCGAAGAGCAAAGCGAAAAAGTTAATAAAGAAGTTTCAGCAGGGTACAAACTGTAAAGCTTGTGCCCTGCTTTTTTAGATTTAACGGATATTGGGTTGATAGTTTATATTTTTCGTTTTTCGGCGTTTTTCCGCTCTTGCCGTATCGGCGATACTGTCTGCGAGCGGAGAAAACGTCGTCTTCATCCTAATACGGCAGCCCTTGCAAGCGGTAACAAGAAGAGAAGAACAAAGCGAAAAAGTTGTATTGATAAGTATAGCAAGGTGCGAAAATTATACCTCGCACCTTGCTTTTCTTTTCTCCGAAATCTTTAAGCTCGTTGATTAGTATTTTAAAATTAAAAGGGTGACAAAAAAAGAAACTTGCAGAAATATAGCAAGTTTCTTTTTTGCTTTTTGCACAATATTTATATGCTGTGACTTATATGCCGTTGCTTTAAAATCCGTGTACTTGTATAATTATTCTTTGGAGGTGTGTCTATGATTACCAAAGAATTTGGCCAACGCCTTAAAGAGCTTCGGAACAAATCCGGAATAAGTCAAGAGAAATTCGCTCTCAAGATAGGTATGGATAGAACATACTACGCTTCTGTTGAGGCCGGAAGGCGAAATATTGCGCTACAAAACATTAAGAAAATTGCTGACGGATTTGGAATAACTCTAAGTGAACTGTTCAAAGATGTTGGTACATTCAACAAAAAAGAATAATGGAGGACTATACAAATGGCATTGTATCTAAACAATGAAGAAATCGGTATTTCTGCAGAGGTAGCCATAGCGAATACTTTTAAAGTTCCTATTTCACATGACTACATAAACAGAGCTGACACCAACGCAACAAAATTAATAAGTTCTTTAGATCTGAAAGAAATATTTTTAAATGAAAGTATTCCTAATCCTGTAAAGCATATTGCTGAAGGTCAAAATCCTGTGGATTTCTTGCTTGACGGCGATAAAACCCTTTCCGTTAAAACAAATCAAAAAGATATTGGTAGAGCTGCGCCCCAAAAAGTTGGACAGCCAACACATGTGACTTATTATGAGTATTTCAAGGATATTATCGGCGTCGATGAGCAAACATATTTAAAAGACCCGGACCGATATTTCAAAGAGACATCCATAAATAAAACATCTCAAGTAATTGACAGATATTGGAAAAAAATGTTTGATTGTGATTATCTAATTCTGTTTTACAATGTTATTCCTGCCATAAAAGGACAAGGACAAATTGGATACAGAGTATTTGGACGAAGCGCTAATCCACCCCGTTGGAAAGCTAATTTATTTTCATTTACTCAAAAAACTCCTGCTGAATGGAATGAAAGCAACACGTTAAAATATAACGGTGTCACATTGGGAAATTTCCAAGACCATAAGAACAGAGACTGTTTTAAATTCAGATTTAACATGGATGGAATAATTAAATTGATTGAGAATGATGACATCTAATTTCATTCAAAATAATCTCGAAAGGACGTCTTATGACAACTCATGTTTTTGTTGTAAATGACATGACATTTAAATATCATTTGGAATATATGTTTGCAGGAACTTGTGCTGCCTCTGATGTTACATTTCTGGAGGACAGTAATTATGTTAATCCACGAAAAAAAGAAGACGGAATAACATCTAAACAAGAACTTACTGCAGCTGGGATGATTGCAGATATTTCAAGAATTAGGAGCGGCGACAAAATATTATTTTATCTGACACAAAGCAAAAAGCATGAGGGAATGTTCTTTGGAGTCTTTAAGGCGATTGGAACTCCGTTCTACGATTGCAATTGCAATAATTATATGTCAAAAGAGTTAGGCGTGTGTTTAAATTTTCGGATTCGGATTTGCCCAGCTGATGTTTACTCACTCGGTGTCTCTGAGCACGATGCACTTGATAGTCTTGAAAACATTAGTCATCCAAGCCAGATGTGCTGGAGTATGATCTACCGTAAGCTTAAAGGCAAGCGCGGATGTACTATGCTCACAGAATATGAATCCAAAAGATTAATAGGGCTAATTCAAAAGAAAAATAATCAAGTTACAATAAGCGCAAACGATTTTACATACGATGAAGAGAATTATCGTATAATTAAAAGTAACGAGCATAACCTTTATACAGGAAGCAAACCGCCAATCGAAATATTAAATCGTTTGCTGTATAAGGCAGGAAGAAACTTAGCTTATGAGGCCCATTTACAGGCATATGTAACAAAAAATATTGATAAAAATCCACTGAGCTCATTGATGGATATAGATAATGCTGCGCCACTTTGGATTGGCAACGAGGTTTCTTGTGGAGTTGGAATGCAAAGCATTGATGTTATGACTATGCAGAAGACAAAATGTGCTGTGAAAATTAACATTGTAGAACTCAAATGTGTTGAAGCATATGATTCTATAATTGATTGGCAACTTCCTCGATATATAAATTGGGTTATCGAATATCTCGCTCCTCTTTATAGAGGCCTTACTGTTGAAATTAATCCGTTTATATTAGCCAAGGCTTTCGACAACGATGAGCGAAGAAATTGCTATGTATCTAAATGCAATGCTTTCAATTACGGAGACAAGGCGAATTGCCACACAGCATCGATAAAGCTAATTACTTTTTCTACAAAAAAAGGTCTAACTTTTAAAAGCGAATTTTAACTCTTTTTGTACGCAGAAATGATTAGATGATTATCTAATCTTCTTGAACACGAAAATATATTCATGTTTAAAGATGTAGAAATCGCTTGCAAGGGCTCTATAGCGCCAGATCCCTTGTTTGTTTGCCTTGCCCTTTGTTTCTCCAAAGTTTTTTACAAGGATTGCCTTCAAAAGAAATCCTTTTTGCATAAATAAGTTCATGCAATAAAAGCCAAGAGGAACGACTTGGCTATTTGCATATTTATCACCTATTACTACCGCGCAGTAACGGTTCCTTTCAAGATGTTTTGTTGTGTTATCGATGACATTTCCAAAGGAATTTAAGAACTCCTCCAAAGAAGCGGCATTTGACAGGTCGTTAGGATGATCTGAAAATTTTACTATATCCCAATATGGGGGATGCATAATGACAAACTGTACTTTTTTTATGCCAAGAGTGTTATACAATGCATCAAAATTTAGCTTTGCACTATCGCCAACATATACTTTGGCTGAACATTCTTGATTATTCTCTGCACCTATACGTGACATTGCTTCCTTGGCAACATCTTCTTGTATCTCTATGCCTATTGAGTTTCTGCCCATTTTTTGCGCTTCTATTAGTGTTGTTCCGCTTCCCATAAATGGATCAAGAACCCAATCACCTTTTTTTGTGTATCGGGAAAGCAACTGAAAGGGAATTTGAGGGACAAAATTTCCATGATAATGACCGGAATGTGCTCCAGAGTTGTCTCTTTTATCAATTATCCAAAGTGAATCCGTTTCAATATCTGTATAATCTTTCCAATTGCTCATATCAATGTCGTTATATCTTGACATAATCTACCTCTTTATTAAGCAATGTAAATATTCCAATGTTGAATCAGCAGAAATATTGCGATTTTCATCCTTATCAGCTTTGAAACGTCTGTATTCTTTCGTGTAAAAGCTATATTCACCGTATCTGCTCATTATTTCCTTTATGACATCTAATGACATAAGTCCTTCATTATTGTAACTTAAGAAAACATATTTAAAGTTTGCGTGTTTAATTAAATCATCAAATGTTTCAGCTACCGTTCTTTTAGAGCAAAATTTGCTTTTTTGATCATTACCTTTGCGAAGCCCGGTCATACCTGTAAGTTCTGGATTATCATAGCGTGCTATAGTTTCAAGAACATGATAATTGGAACAATACTGTCGCGAATTATACGGAGGATCTAAGTAGAGAACATCACCGGATATCTCACGGACTAATTCATTTATATCTCTGTTATATGCTTTACCCTTTGGACCATCGATTACCGGAAGCGGCTCTAATATCAGTTCTTTTTGAGCTGATTTCTTTGTGTGTTTCAAAAAGGCGCCATAAACTGATGCTGTGTTTGCGTACTTATCAATTGAGTTGATTAAGCTAGCCAAATACCAGAAGTATTCACTTTCAGATATTTGTTTGCTTTCATATAATTCTTGTAGTTTTATGCGTATAGCATCACATTTTTTGCCATTGCTATTTGTGAAATAATTTCTTTTGCTACCGGAGCCTTCACAATAATTTTTATATACAAACCCCTCAACGCCCTCTAATGAATTTAGTTCCTTTATTAACGAATTGTCGATTGGAGGGCAATTTTCTATATAATGCCTTGTTAGGATATAGCTATAGTACTGTATATCATTAGCAAGAACCGTCCATCCGAGTTCTTTGTATGCTGCTCCAACAACACCTGTTCCCGCAAACAAATCACCGAAAACAAGGCCTTTGCCGTCATTGTACCCTGTGACTTGAGAAATAGTTTCTTTTAAAAAATCAAGTAGTGAAAACTTTGATCCAATGTAGTTCATTAAGATTCTCCTTCGTTATTTGCTTGTCTTTCCTTGGCTTTTTTTAGGACAAGACAATCGTTTAACTTATCATAATATATTTCAAGTCGTGTCTTGCCTTTTTCGACCCGCATGTTTTCAAGTATGCTTTTGGGCATACGTACACGCATATCTTGCTGAATTACATAAGTATCTAAATAAACAAGATCGTTTGACACAATAAATACCTCCTAAAAGCGTTAGACTAATTTTAGCACTATTTCAGTCTAAAATCAACCTGTTTCGACAAATATAAAAAATCAGCACGGCGCAAGCAGTCATCTTGTGCCGCGCAATTCTCATCACAAAAATATTTATCCTCGTTTATTCATATTTTCGCTTTCCGGAGGCAGCGTGTTTTTAAAAATTCAACGATTACCTTTTCGTCCTCGCCTTCATAGTACTTCACGAGAAGTCTTTTGAACGCGGGAACCTCCGATTCGGGAATCACGAGCATTCCGGCGGCGTGAGATATAAGAAAATGATTGGCGAATAAGACCGCCGCGCGCTTATTTCCGTCGGTGAAAACCTGCGTCTTCATACAATACAGACAAAGCTTTATGCCTTTTAAATCATCGGTAATTTCCGAACGCAGGATTTCTTCAATGTTTTCGATAACAACGGTTTCGATCGGCAGAGGCGGAATGTATGAGCTACTGCCGATTCTGACCGGTACGCCGCGAATTTTTCCTCCGTCCGCAAAAAAGCCTTCGTTCACCAGCCTCGCAATATGGCAGAGGATATGGTAGCTTGTCGGGCTTGCAATAACATCCGGGTCCAGAATAAATTCCCATGCGTGTTTCAGGTTTAGAACCTTTTGCACGTCCTGCGCCGTCATGCCTGAAACGATTCCGTTCTCTATGATTTCCTCTGTTTGCGGAAACGATGTTGCCACGCCTTCCAAAACGGCCTGCTCATAGATGTTCATCTTCATGTTTGCGCGCGCAAACTCAAGATTCAGCCGAACGTCACCGGGCAGCTCCGATTGCGAATAGCCGAGCGCAAGCAGTTCCTTTTCAACCTTGCGCAGCTCTTTTTTGATTTCCCTCTCCTCGCGGTTTACGCGAAGCAGCAGGGAATAAAGCTCATCGGAATAAATGCCCGCATAGGTCGAGGTCTTTCTTGAGGCGATTCGCTCGCGCATATAAAGGTAGCGATTATCGCCTCTCTCTTTAATTTCGGGCGAGCCGTGATAAGGCAGCAGGTTATACCGCGCCTGCAAATCCGCTTTTTGACGAAGCAGCTCCTGAATTTTTGAAAAATTATTATCCATACAAATCACCTTTGGGGGACATTTTACGAGAATAATATAGCATAATGTCCCCTACATTTCAAGGAGTTTTTTTGCTTTTTCCTCCACAAAACTCACTCGCGATGTTGATATTTTCACGGCTCCGATATATAATATTTGCAAAACTTGTGAGGTGGTAAAAATGAAAATCAACGCGGCATTTTACAAAGCGAGAGACGAATTCAACACTTACGAAAAGCACGTGCCGGCGCCTTATCTCAGATATGGCAAAAAATTTGACGGCGGCAGGCGCTATAAGCTCACCGTTTCGGGCCTCGGCTTTTACGAGCTTTACGTAAACGGCAAAAATATCACCAAGGGTCTGCTCGCTCCCTATATTTCAAACCCCGACGACATAGTTTATTTTGACGAATACGACGTTACCGGCCTTGTCGGCTCCGACGGCGGCGACGTTATCGGCATAATTCTCGGCAACGGCATGCAAAACGCCCCGGGCGGCAGAGTGTGGGATTTTGACGTCGCGCGCTTTCGCTCCTCGCCCCGCTTTGCGGCTCTGCTGACGGAAACCGCCCCCGACGGCAGCGAAACCGTTGCCGACATAGGCGAATATTTCGTTTGGCACGATTCTCCGATAATTTTTGACGACCTTCGAAGCGGCTGCTTCTATGACGCGCGCAAAGAAATCGAGGGCTGGAATTTGCCCGGTCTCGACGAGAGCGGCTGGCAGCCCGTAAGAAAAGCCGAAAGCCCGAGAGGCGAATACAGGCTGTGCGAGGCGGACCCCATTCTCATAAGTGAAGAAATAAAGGCGGTCGAAATAAGAGAAGCCGTGGTTGACGACCATTTAAACAACCGCGAAAATATGAGGCTCAACACCGAGTATAAATTCAACAAGCTCGGTCAAAAGGGCGTAATGTTCGATTTCGGCGTAAACACCGCGGGAATCTGCCGCCTTAACGTAAACGGCAGACCCGGTCAGGAAATTTACGTTCAGTTTTGCGAGCTTATAACGACCGACGGCAAGCCGTCTTACAGAAACACGGGCTCGTTTTATCCCGACGGCTACGGCCAGAGCCTGCTCTATATCTGCTCCGGCAAAGAAAACGAAACCTTTGAGCCGTCGTTTTGCTATTACGGCTATCGCTGCGCCGTCGTTTTCGGCCTTGACGACAGTCAGATAAACGAAAACACCCTCGTTATGCTCAGAGCGAGCTCCGCTCTTAAAGAGAGAAGCGCCTTCAAGTGCTCGGACGAGGTGATGAACGCTCTCGGCGCCATGAGCCGCAACAGCGACCTTTCCAATTTTTATTATTTCCCCACCGACTGCCCGCACCGCGAGAAAAACGGGTGGACGGGTGACGCCGCGGTTTCCGCGGAGCACATGCTCTTAACGCTCACTCCCGAAACGAGCTACGCCGAATGGCTCAGAAACATTTGCAAGGCTCAGAAAGACGACGGCAGCCTGCCCGGCATAGTTCCTACGGGCGGCTGGGGATTTGCCTGGGGCAACGGCCCCGCGTGGGATAACGTGCTCTCCGAGCTTTGCTTCAGAATTTACAGAATGAGAGGCGACCTCGGTCCCGCCCGCGAATGCGCCGATTCCCTTCTGCGCTACGTCGCTTATCTTTCGCGAAACAGAAACGAGAGAGGGCTCATTGATTTCGGCCTGGGCGACTGGCTGCAGCCCGACAGGGGCGCGGGCGACCCGGTAGCGCCCGTTGCGCTCACAAGCTCCGTTATTTCGGTCTATATCGCCGAGAAATCCGCCGAGCTCTTTGCGGCTCTCGGCATGCAGGACAGGGCAAAATTCGCCTCGGATTTCGCTTCTTCCCTTCGCGAATCGGTCAGAAAATACTTCATCGACACGGCGGCATGCGTCGCTCTGCCCCGCTGCCAGACCTCACAGGCGATTTGCATTTATTACGGCATATTCGACCCCTCCGAAATGAGGGACGCCGCTCGTGAGCTCGAGGCGATAATTCACGAGGGCGGCGACAAATTAGACTGCGGAATGATAGGCGCGCGAGTGATTTTCCACGTGCTTTCGGATTACGGCATGGGCGAGCTCGCCTACAAGATGATAACCCGTGAGGATTATCCGTCCTACGGCATGTTCGTGCGCAGAGGATTTACCGCTTTGCCCGAGGACTTTTTGCCCGAAGACAGAGCCGACAGCCCGAATTCGCTCAATCACCACTTCTTCGGCGACATAACGAGCTGGTTCATTCAGAAGGTTGTCGGAATTTGCGTGAACCCCGACGGCGACTCGCCGAACAGTTTTACCATTCGCCCCGATTTCATTCCGTCGCTCTCTTTCGCCGAAGCGTTTTACGACGCCCCCTGCGGCAGAGTTGAAGTTAAATGGCAAAGGGAAGGCGAGCGGATTTTGCTCAACGTCAATGCCCCCGACGAAGCGACGGGCATGATAAAGCTCGGCAAAGGCCGGGTGATAAGCTCCGAACCCGAAAGGCAGCCCGACCTCGCGAATTATATACCGCTCAAGAGCGGAAAGTATGTGTGTAAAAGCGTCGGTGCTTTCAAAGGGCTGTCGTCTTAAGCGAAGAACAAAACGAAAATTTTGTTTAGATAAGCAAGCAGGGTGCGAACATTAAAGCTCGCACCCTGTATTTTTATGCTCCGAAATATATAAACTCGTTTATTTGTATTTTCGTTTTTCGGCGTTTTTCCGTCTTCAAAACGGGGTCCCCGAAAAGTTGAAAACTTTTTGGGGAGAGGAGGAGCAGCGGAGCGAGTGAGTTTTCGCGCGAACAAGTTTTTGATAGGCGCGGAAACGAACGATACGCAGCTTGCGACGACGACGGCTTGCCCCATAATGCCGCAGGCGATATCATCGCCGAAGGCCCTTATAAACATTTATTTGGCGTAAGCCTATTACAAAAATACACTCGGCGAAGCCCCTTTTCTTTCTTCATTGAAAATTGCCGCCGCAGGCTCACTTTTCATAATAATTTGCGCCTGCGTTTTCATTTAAACAGTATTGATAATACGGAAAATAGGATGTATAATAAAAGAGCCGTTTCCCATGAAAAAAATAAAGAGCTTCCGCTGAGAAGCTCTTAAAGCACACAATGTGCTGTCGGTCAAGCCGACGGTTTGAGTAAACTTTTATTTGAACTCACAGTGTAATTTCATAGGGGTATACAAAACTACAAAGTCATATTAACATTTATAACGGGAGTTGTCAATATGAAAAATCAAAAATATTACCTCGGTCTGGACATTGGCACCGACTCTGTCGGCTATGCCGTTACAAACGAGCAATACGATCTTCTCAAGTTTCACGGCTCCGACGCATGGGGCTCGCACATCTTTGAAGAAGCCTCTTCAAATCAGGATAGGCGGGCGTTTCGCTCCGCGCGCAGGCGTCTTGACCGCAGGCAGCAGAGAGTGCGCCTTATTCGTGAAATATTTGCGCCCGAAATCGCAAAAAAAGATGAGCGCTTTTTCATCCGCCTTGATGAAAGCATGCTCTACAGAGACGACTGCGGCGACAAATACGTGTTTTTTAACGACGAGGATTACACCGACAAAGATTATTTTAGGCAGTATCCCACGATTCATCACCTCATTGTTGACCTTATGAAAAACGATTCGCCGCACGACGCGCGCCTTGTTTATCTTGCCTGCGCGTGGCTCGTTTCTCACAGAGGCCATTTTATCAATAATATCAGCAAAGAAAACGTTGCCGAGATAAAGGATTTCGGCTCGGTTTATTCGTCGTTTCTTGCCTATTTCACCGATAACGGATACAGGCTGCCGTGGGAGGGCGAAGATGTCGGCGCTCTCAGCAGCGCGCTGAGAAAGAGAAGCGGAGTTAACGCAAAAAATAAAGAGCTTGTTGATATTCTCTGCGGAGGCAAAAAGCCCGCGAAGCTCTCTGAAGGTGACGAAATCGACGAGGAATTTCCGTTCAGCCTTGAGGGTATTATAAAGCTGCTTGCCGGCGGCACTTATTCGCTCAAATCCCTTTTCGGCAAGGAAGAATATGACAATCTCGAAAATAAATCCGTTTCGCTCGGTATGGACGACGAAAAGCTTGCGGAAGTTATGAGCGACATCGGTGAGGATTACGATTTGATCGCCGCTCTGCGTTCGGTTTATGACTGGACTCTGCTCGTTGACGCTCTCGGCTCGAGCGCTACCGTTTCGGAAGCGAAGGTTGCCGTTTACGAGCAGCATGCCGAAGACCTCGCTCTTCTCAAAAAGGCGATTAAAAAGTACGCTCCCGAAAAATATAACGAAGTTTTCAGAAAAACGGACAAAGACAACAACTACGCGGCTTATTCTTATCACACTGACGAAAAAGACGTAAGCAACTTTAAAAAATGCAAGGATATAGACGAGTTTTCAAAATATCTGCTGGGCATTCTCGGCAAAATCACTCCCGACCCGGAAGACGAAGCGGAGTTTAACGCCATGAAGCAGCGCCTTGATGACCGCACGTTTTTGCCAAAGCAAAAGAACACCGACAACAGAGTTATCCCGCATCAGCTTTATTGGTATGAGCTTCACCTCATTTTGCAAAACGCCGGCGGTTACCTCGGCTTTCTTAATGAAAAAGACGAAAGCGGATTTACGGGCGCGGAAAAGATTGAATCCGTTTTCCTTTTCAGAGTGCCCTATTACGTGGGGCCTTTGAATAAAAATTCTGCTAATTCTTGGCTCGAGAGAAAAGCGGGCAAAATATATCCGTGGAATTTTGACGAAATGGTTGACCGTGACGCCAGCGAGGAAAATTTCATCAAAAAGATGACCAATACCTGCACTTATCTGCCCGATAAGAACGTGCTGCCTAAGGATTCGCTCGTTTATCACAAGTTCACCGTGCTTAATGAAATAAATAATATCAGAATAAACGGCGAGCGCATTTCCGTTGAGCTCAAGCAAAACATTTATAACGACCTGTTTATGAAATTCAAAAAGGTCACCCGCAAAAAGCTCATAAATTATCTTGTTGAGAATAATTACATTCAAAAAGGCGAGGATGACTCCGTAACCGGTATTGACGCCGTTACAGACATTAAATCAAATCTCGCGCCTCAAATTTCTTTCAGGCGTTTGCTCGAAAGCGGAGCGCTCACCGAAGACGACGCCGAGCGCATAATCGAAAGAGCCTCTTACGCCGAGGATAAATCCCGCCTTTCAAAATGGATTGAAAGAGAATACCCCCACATTTCCGCCGAAGACAGAAAATATATCTGCTCAATCAAGATGAAAGATTTCGGCAGGCTTTCGCGGGAGTTCCTTTGCTCTCTCACGGGCATCGACCTTGTGTCGGGCGAATGCACAACCGTGCTTGCCGCTCTCTGGAATTCTCAAAACAATCTCATGGAGATAATTGAGGATGAAAGCAAATACACCTTCAAATCTGTCATAGCCGATTACCGCAGCGATTATTACGCTCAGGAACATCAGACTCTTGAAGCCAGAATGAAAGAAATGTATCTTTCAAATTCCGTTAAAAGAGCCGTTTACAGAACTCTGGACGTTGTGAGCGACGTTGAAAAAGCGTTTGGCAAGCCTGAAAAGATTTTTGTTGAAATGACGCGCGGCGGCGACCCGGACGGCAAGGGCAAGAGGACCAAGAGCAGAAAAGAGCAGATTCTTGAGCTTTACGATAAATGCGAGCAGGAAGATGTGAAAATTCTCAGGCGTCAGCTTGAAGAAATGGGCGAAGAAGCCGACCGCAAGCTGCGCGGCGAAAAGCTGTTTCTCTATTATGTGCAGCTCGGCAGGTCAATGTACAGCGACAGACACATTGATTTAAGTCAGCTCGGCAACAGCGAATATTGCGACATTGACCACATTTATCCTCAGGCTTTCGTTAAGGATGACAGCGTTATCAACAACAAGGTGCTCGTTTTTTCGGAAGAAAACGGCAATAAAAGTAATATCTACCCGATAGACGAAGACATCCGTCACAGCATGCGCGGCTTTTGGTCTACCCTTAAAGAAAAAGGCCTCATCAGCGAAGAAAAATATAAACGCCTCGTAAGGTCAACTCCCTTCACGGAAGAGGAAAAGCGTAACTTTATTAACAGGCAGATAACCGAAACTTCGCAGTCAACAAAGGCTGTCGCAGCCCTGCTTAAAGAGCATTTCCCCGACGCCGAGATAGTTTACAGCAAGGCGCGCCTTACCTCGGAGTTCAGAGACGAATTTAATATTTATAAATCCAGAACCTTCAACGACCTTCACCACGCCGTTGACGCTTATCTCAACATTGTTGCCGGCAACGTTTACAACTCAAAATTCACAAAGAATTTCCGCGTTGACAAGGATTACAGCATAAAGGTTTCATCCTTATTCACTCACCCCGTTGTTTGCGGCGGCGTAACCGTTTGGGACGGCGAGCCCATGCTCGATAAGGTGAAGAAAACCGCCGTCAGAAACACGGCTCATTTCACTAAATACAGCTACGTTAAGCGCGAAGGTTTCTTTAAGCAAACGCGCTACAAAGCATCCGACGGACTTATTCCATTGAAAAAAGGACTTCCCACAGAGAAATACGGCGGGTATAATACGGCGTCCGTTATGTGCTACTTGCCCGTTAAATTCAGCAAAGGCAAAAAGACTGAAATAATGATAATGCCCGTGGAGCTGCTTGCGGGCGACAGAATTTTCAGCGATAAGGAATATGCGGCGGAGTATGCGAAGGACAGAATCGGCAGAATAACAGGCAAAGCCGTCACCGAGGTTTCGTTCCCTCTCGGCATGCGCCCGTGGAAGGTGAACACCGTGCTGTCGCTTGACGGATTCAGAGTATGCATATCCGGGTCTAAAAGCGGAGGAACAAGATTGATAATGCAGTCTCTCACGCAATTTTCAGCAGGGAACGAATGGAAGTTTTATTTGCAAAAGCTTGAAAAGCTTGACAAACACATGAAAGAAAATAAAAACTATGTGTTTGATTCGAAATATGACAATATTTCCGCCGAAAAGAATATCGAGCTTTACGACCTGTATATTGACAAGCTCGAAAATTCAATTTACAAAAAGCGTATAAATTCTCCCGCAAATATTCTTAAAGACGGCAGAGAGAAATTCATTGCTCTTGACGAGCCGACACAAGCGAAGACGCTGTTGAATATTCATCAGGTTTTCGGCAGAGTGGCAAACGGAACAGATCTCACGGCTATAGGAGGTAGTAAAGGTTCTGCCGGAACGGAAGCAAGCAACTGTATTTCAAACTGGAGCAGGCTATATAAAGATGTCAGAGTGATTGATTCTTCTCCCTCCGGCTTGTGGGAAAAGAAATCCTGCAATTTGCTTGAGCTTTTATGAGTTGGCGCACGGTAATTATCTCCAATCAGTCCAAGCTTGATTACAAAATGGGTTATCTCGTGGTAAGGGGAGAGGAAACGAAGAGGATTTCCGTTGACGAAATTTCGACCCTCGTTATCGAAAATCCCGCCGTTTCATTCACGGGCTGCCTTGTGGAAGCGCTGATTGAGAAAAAGGTGAACGTTATTTTTTGCGACTCAAAGCGGAACCCTGCCGCCGAGCTCGTGCCTCACCACGGCAGCCATGACAGCGCGTCAAAAATACGCGCTCAGGTTGCGTGGAGTGACGAGATAAAAAGCGTTATCTGGCAAGAGATAATAAGCGAAAAAATCAGAAAGCAGGCCGAGTTTTTGAGCGACGTAGGCAGGCATAAAGAGTCCGATATGCTCAAAGAATATATCGGGCAGGTCAAGCCCTCTGACGAAAGCAACAGGGAGGGGCACGCCGCCAAGGTCTATTTCAACGCCCTTTTCGGCATGGATTTCACCCGCGGCGCCGACACTCCGCTTAATGCCGCCTTAAATTACGGCTACAGCCTTATTCTTTCCGCTTTTAACAGGGAGATTTGCGCCATGGGTTATCTCACGCAGCTCGGCATTTTTCACGACAATATGTTTAATCACTTTAATTTGAGCTGCGACCTTATGGAGCCCTTCAGAGTGCTTGTGGACAGGTGCGTTTATTCCTTCATGCCCGATTCTTTCGGCAAAGAAGAAAAGCACATGATGTGGCATATACTCGAAAACAGGGTTTATATAGATTCGTCCGCGCAGACCGTTTCACACGCGATAAAGATTTACGCGCGCAGCGTGTTTGAGGCGATAAATGACGCAGACCCGTTTCAGATAAAATTTTATTCCTGTTTAAATGAGCCGGATGCGGATATTTTTGTATGAGCTACAGATTTATGAGAATGCTTGTGTTTTTTGATTTGCCCACCGAAACCGCGGATGACAGGCGAAATTATCGAAAGTTTCGCAACGTTCTCTTGAAGGGCGGCTTCATCATGCTGCAGGAATCTGTTTACAGCAAGGTGATGACTACGCCCTCGGTTGAAACCTCCGTAAAAAATATGATAGTAAAAAACAAGCCTCCAAAGGGGCTTGTGCAGGTGCTTACCGTCACGGAAAAGCAGTTTGAAAAAATGGACTACATCGTGGGCGAGGCTAAGAGCGAATACATTGACAGCGACGAGCGGCTGGTGATTTTGTGAAGTTTGTTTATCCCGAAATAAATAACGTTTTTGACACGGGCGGCGAAAACGTCAACACGTTGATAATCGAGAATCAGGGCCTTATGGTGCGATTGCTCGGCGATATTTATGCGCAGTCCGAAGGGCTTGACGGCAAAAGCGCGCTTTTTGATAACGGCAAAGAGCTGCCCATTGGCAAGAGCATGGAGCTGCTCACGCAGTTTGTTCCGTTTGATATCAACAAAAAGACTTTGCTCTCAAAAATTTGCTCTGCGCTCGAAAAGGAAGCCGCATCCGACGAATATTTTGTTAAAACGAACGAACTTCTCGGAACGGTTGAGGCTTATTTAAACGAGCTGTCATCCGGTTTCAGATGCGACCTTGATTTTTCCAAAATCAACTTTTCTTCTCTCATAAAAGCCTCCGGCGCCGAGATTGAAGAAAATTACGATTCTCTCGGCGAAAAGATAATCGATTATTTTGAGCTTGTTACGGAGTTTGACCGCCCGAAGCTGTTTTTCACCGTTAATCTCCGCTCATATCTCAGCGACGACGAAACTTATTTATTCATTGACACGGCGCTTAAACACGGCTATAATTTGATTATGGCTGAAAGCCATGAGCATAAAAGACTGAAAAATGAAGACCGCTTCATAATTGACAGCGATCTTTGTGAAATAAAATAGGCTGTTTGAGGCTCGAAATTACCCTTTCGGCAGTTACAGGCTGTTAATACCGCAAATGGAAACCGTTCGGTTTTATTGGATTTGAGGTTTGAGAGCAGTGTAATTTCATAGGGGTCTCAAACTGCGACAGCTCCGGCTGTAACAAGACCTTGGTTTGAGAGCAGTGTAATTTCATAGGGGTCTCAAACAATATCTGGCTGAATTTTGCCAATGCTCCGGTTTGAGAGCAGTGTAATTTCATAGGGGTCTCAAACCATTGGCTCGGAAACGACAAAGAGGTAATGTTTGAGAGCAGTGTAATTTCATAGGGGTCTCAAACGACCTGAACGGCGGTTCTCCGGCTTGCAATGTTTGAGAGCAGTGTAATTTCATAGGGGTCTCAAACCATGTCGTTTATCGGAACAGACAAAAGATTGTTTGAGAGCAGTGTAATTTCATAGGGGTCTCAAACGGAGATAAGGGCGCTGTCGGAGCTCAGCTGGTTTGAGAGCAGTGTAATTTCATAGGGGTCTCAAACGCGTGGGAAATGGAAGAAAGCTCAAATATTGTTTGAGAGCAGTGTAATTTCATAGGGGTCTCAAACTGAGTCATTGGGCATTCATACAGACGGCACGTTTGAGAGCAGTGTAATTTCATAGGGGTCTCAAATAACACCGCCGAAGAAATTTACCGAGAGCTTGTTTGAGAGCAGTGTAATTTCATAGGGGTCTCAAACTTGATATAGAAGTGGACATATCCCGTAAGAGTTTGAGAGCAGTGTAATTTCATAGGGGTCTCAAACCAGCTCTTCTCCGCTGACTTTATCAACCTCGTTTGAGAGCAGTGTAATTTCATAGGGGTCTCAAACTCGTTTGGGCTTATTAACATCATCCGTTATGTTTGAGAGCAGTGTAATTTCATAGGGGTCTCAAACGGAGATTTCTACGCCTGACTCGCTAACAGTGTTTGAGAGCAGTGTAATTTCATAGGGGTCTCAAACCATAATTGCTGCCACAATAGTAGTCACCTTGTTTGAGAGCAGTGTAATTTCATAGGGGTCTCAAACCAAAAATACCAGAATAAAAAGACTGTTATTGTTTGAGAGCAGTGTAATTTCATAGGGGTCCAAACGGCAGCGCTACGCGCGCCTTCATACGGCTTGTTTGAGAGCAGTGTAATTTCATAGGGGTCTCAAACGCAGAGCAGCCGGTTACGGAAGTATCGACAGTTTGAGAGCAGTGTAATTTCATAGGGGTCTCAAACAAAAAATATAAGCGTAATAAGGCAGCATACGTTTGAGAGCAGTGTAATTTCATAGGGGCCTCAAACAAGAGGAGGAAGAATAATGGGTAGAATAGAAGAAATCCTTATGGAAAGAGATGGCCTTACAAAGAAGCAGGCTAAAAGACGAGTGGAAGAATGTCGAGAGGCTGTATTTGCCGCCCTTGACGATGGCGCTGATTGGGAAGTAGATGATATTATTCTCGATGAACTTGGCCTTGAACTTGATAATATTGATGACCTGTTGTGGTGATTGAGACGTAATGCGGAGCGGCAAAGTGAAATATATTTGCCGCTTTACATTTGTATTACCACATTGGTTTGAGAGCAGTGTAATTTCACAGGGGTCTCAAGGTTGACTGTGTTGATGAGTTATTATGGTAAAATCGGCTCGGCGGAAAATTTCCCCCGAGCCGATTTGCTTTTGAAATGTATAATGATAATGCAGAGTTAAGTCGAAACTTTACATACAATGTTGAGAAAAAACAGGTCGCCTTAAATCAGCGTCAGTTCGCGGGCGATGCCGTCGCAGCTGCAGCCGGTCACAAACTGCGGCAGGCTCGGCGTGAGATTGCTTTCATAGCTGAAGTGAAGGTGTCCGGTCAAAATCGCTTTGATTGCCGGCTCATTTTTCACATAGTCAATGAAGCGGAGCGTCGCGGCATTCGGCCGCTGCTGCATGGCGCGGAATTCGCTGTATCGCATCAGATGCTCCTCGTCGCAGCCCACGAGATAGGTGCAGGGTTCGTTCGGAAAATAGGAAAAATGGTAATCATAAAGCGATTGCTCAAACAACGGGTCGTGAAACGCCAGCACCACGGGGAAGCCCTTTTCAACCTCCGTTTTCAGCCGCTGCAGATGCCAATCCTCAAAGAGGTAATAGCCGTTGTCGATGCCGACGATATTCACGCCGCCCACAATTCGTGAGTTGAAAAACATCGGCACGCCGAAGCCGCAGCCCATCTGCATGTAGCTGTTCATGCGGTAGGCGTTGTCCTCCCACGCTTCGCCCAGATATTGGGAATATTCATGGTTGCCGGCGATGAAAAAAATCCGGTCGTCTTTCAGAAGCTCTCTCGCTTTTGCGGCGTTCGCCTTTGATACAAAATCAATAAGGTCGCCGGTGTGCACGATAAGATCGCAGTTACTTTCGGCATAAGCGGTTTGCTCCTCCCAGTAACGCAGCCCTGCGGCGGAGGATTCCGCGCGCCTGCGAGCGAGCGCCTGCTTGCGTTCATCCTCGCTCTCATCGCATAGGGCAATGTGCGTATCGGTCAGGTGCAGCAGCTTCACGGGCTTTTCAAGCCCTATCGTAACGGTGGATTTTATCAGCTTCATGACGCTCTTCCTTCCTTTTCTTCGTTCTGTTTCGTTTTGTTTCGTTCCGCTTCGTTATGCTTTGTTCCGACTTGTTTTGCTTCGTTCTGCCTTGTTTTGCTTTGTTCTGCCTTGTTATGCCTTGCTCTGCCTTTTTCTGCCTTGTTTCGCTTTGTTATGCCTTGTTCTGCCTTGTTTCGCTTCGTTTTGCTTTGTTCTGCCTTGTTCTGCCTTTTTCTGCCTTGTTTCGCTTTGTTATGCCTTGTTCTGCCTTGTTCTGCCTTCGGCGGACCTCTCTTTGCAGGGATTATAGCATAAATTCATCACCGCCGCAACAAAGACTTCCCGCGCTTTGGCATTTTATATATGCTCTCTTAACGGCAAAAAACAACGGCAGCAGATTTTCATCGCCGCCGCTGTTTTTCATTTTATCGT
>CAJOLX010000016.1 GCA_905235625.1 uncultured Clostridia bacterium | reverse complement strand
ATCGAGGGGTAAACGGGGGCGCAGCCGAGCCCCATCAGCACGAAGCCGACGAGCGCCGGCACGTAAGAGTCAAACGGCAGAATTATCGGCACGCACGAGAGCAGGGTAAGTATCATGCCGTATCTTATGAGCAGCTTGTCGGTGAGCCTGTCGGCGAATATTCCGCACGCCGCTCTGCCCGCCATCATCCCGAAATAATAAAGCGAGCCGAATGAAGCCGCAACGGGAGCGGAGAGCGAGTGGATGCTCACAAAGTAGCTGCTTGCCCACACTATGGGAAGCTGCTCTATCGCGCAGTAGAGAGCGAACGCCGTGAAGAGAGGAACGGCGCCGGGGAGAGTGAATATCTGACGTAGGGTCAGCTTAACGGCGCTTTCCTCTTCGGCATTTTCATCTTTTGCCGCCGCCTTTTCCCAAAGAGGAATCGCGGCAAACATCACGAGCGAGAGCGCAAACTGAATTATAGAAACCGTGCCGTAGCCCGCGCGCCAGCCCCACCTTGATGAAAGCCCCGCGCTCATTATGTAAGGGCTGATGGTGGCGCCTATTCCCCAGCAGCAGTGCAGCCAGCTCATGTGCCTTGACGAAAGGTGCAGAGCGACGTAGTTGTTAAGGCAGGCGTCGATCGCGCCCGCGCCGAAGCCGTAGGGCACGGAAAGTATGCACAGAATGAAAAACCTGCCCGAGAGCGCGAAGCCGAGCATCGACAAAGAGGTGAGCAGGGTGCTGAACGCAATCACTTTGCCCGTGCCGAGTTTTCTTATCAGCCTGTCCGAAAACAGGGCGGATATTATCGTGCCGGCAAAAATTATCGTGGTTATAACGCTCGCTCTCGAAAGAGGAACGCCGAATTCAACGTGCATAACGGGCCAGCCCGAGCCGAGCAGAGAATCCGGCAGGCCGAGGCTCACGAACGCAACGTAAATTATCGCTATCAGAAGACTCATATTGAAGTTACCGCTCCGAAATAGGGTTTGTTACGTTTCGGATTATAGCATAGTGAAAAAAACATATCAATAAAATAGCAAAAAATACTTTATTTTTTCATAATTTTGCGATATTATACATAATGAGTTTTTGTGCAAAAAAATTATTGAGGTGTGAGATATGGAAAAGATAAAACTGACTATCGCAGGCGGTTATTACAACATCAGCACCGACGACGATCTTGAATACGTTGCGTCCCTTGCGGATGAGCTGGACAAAAAGATTTCATCCCTCGTTGAGTCAAACGGCAGAATTTCCGTCACTCAAGCCGCCGTGCTCACCGCTCTCGAATATGCCGACCAATACAAAAAAAGCGAGAGAGACTGCGAAAATCTGCGCACTCAGATACAGGCTTACCTTGAAGACGCCGCGCGCAGCAGAACGGACGCAGAGCTTGCAAAGCGCGAGGTCGCTTCGCTCACAAAAGAGATAGAGGCTCTCAAAAAGACGAAGTGAGCGCCGAGATTCTTGCCCCCGCGGGCAGTATGCAGGCGCTTGAAGCGGCGGTCAGAAGCGGCGCGGACGCCGTTTATATCGGGCTTAAAAACTTCAACGCCAGAAGGAACGCCGACAATTTCGGCGACGATGAGTTTAAAGCCGCCGTCGAATACTGCCACAAAAGGGGAGTTAAGGTTTACGTTACCCTCAACACTCTCGTGACCGACAGAGAGCTAAACGACGTTTACGATGAAATAAAGCTCATAGCTTCAAGCGGCGCGGACGCCGTTATCACGCAGGATTTGGGCGTTGCGAGGCTGATTTTTGAAGCCTGCCCCGATTTGCCCGTTCACGCGTCAACTCAGATGAGCGTTCAGAGCGCTTACGGAGCGGAGCTTATTCGCAAAATGGGCTATTCAAGGCTCGTGCTGCCCCGTGAGCTTTCAAAAAGCGAAATAGAGGATATATCAAAAAATTCGTCAATCGAGCTCGAGCATTTCGTTCACGGCGCGCAGTGCATGTGCCTTTCGGGGCAGTGCCTTATGAGCAGCGTGATAGGCGGCAGAAGCGGAAACAGAGGCCTCTGCGCTCAGCCTTGCAGATTGCCCTTCGGCGTAAACGGCAAGGGCGGATATAACCTGAGCCTTAAAGATATGTCGCTTGCCGACAGAGCGGACGAGCTTCAAAAAGCCGGAGTTTCTTCGCTGAAAATCGAGGGCAGAATGAAGCGCCCGGAATACGTTGCCGCGGCGGTCAAAGCGTGCCGCAACTCTCTTGACGGCGTTAAAGACGAGGCATTGTCCGATTCCCTTCGCTCCGTTTTTTCACGCTCGGGGTTTTCAAGTGGTTACTTTGACGGAAAAACGGGCAAAGAGATGTTCGGCACGAGAACGAAGGAAGACGTTGAGAGCGCCGCTCCCGTGCTGAGCGAGCTGCGCCGTCTTTACGAAAAAGAGAGGCAGTCGATAAGAGCGGATATGCTCTTTGAGGCAAGCGAGAGCGAGGCGGTTCTGACTGTCGGCGCTTTCGGCAAAGAAGTTACCGTTCACTCGCCGATAAAACCGACCGAAGCCGTCAGCAAAGGGCTCACCGAAAAAGAAGTGTCTGAGCGGCTCGCAAAATGCGGCGGCACTCAGTTTTACGCAGGCGACGTAAAGTGCAGAATACTGCCGGGAATATATTTTCCCGCGTCTGCTATTAACGAAATGAGAAGGGAAGCGCTCTCTTCTCTTGAGCAAATTGCGGCGGAAACACCCGAAAAAGCTGTAAAGCCGTTTCACTTTACAGAATGCGAAATAAATAAATCTCAGCCGAAACTTCACGTAAGAGTGTTTTCGGCAAATCAGATACCGAAAAACACGGAAAATATTGACAGAATCGTAATTCCGCTTGAAACGGATGAAGCGACAGCCGAAAAGCTCGTTTCTTCGGGCGCGGAGGTTGCCGCCGAAATACCGATAAACGTTTTTTCAAACGCCGATTATTATGTTAAAAGGCTTGAAACGCTTAAATCACACGGGGTTAAACTCGCATGGTGCTGCGGGCTCGACGCTGCGGCGATTGCCGAAAAATGCCAAATGGAAATCGCCGGCGGCTTCGGCATGAACGCCGCGAACACCCTGTCTTTTGAGGCTCTTGCCGATTTTGGAGCCCGTGACGCGCTCGTTTCGTCGGAAATACCCGCTTCGGCGGTTTCAAGGCTCGGAAGCGGCATCTGTAAAGGCGTATTACTTTACGGAAAACTGCCGCTAATGGTCACAAGAAACTGCCCCGTTAAGAACGAGCTCAGCTGTGACAAGTGCGGAAAATCGAGCTTTTTGGTTGACAGAACGGGAGCGCGCTTCCCCGTTATGTGCAAAAACGGCTGCAGCTTCATTTTAAACTGCGTGCCCGTTTGCAATTTTGACAGGCAGGACGAGCTTTGCTGCGATTATCACCTGCTTTATTTCACAAACGAAACGCCCGATGAAATCGACGATATTATCGGTAAATATTTTAAGGGAACAAACACCGAAGAATTTACGAGAGGCTTGCATTTCAGAAACGTGCGGTAAATCAAAATGAGCAGAAAGAAAGAACGTCCCGGAGGTCCGTTCGGCCCTCAAAAAAATAAAAATGAAAAATTTCACCCCGCCTTGCTTGAAGAGTTAAACAAGGCAGGGCTCAATACCGATTCCCTTCTCTATTGTATTACGGGCGACATGGACGCGGAGCAGTGCTACAGTTCATGCTGGGTGTCGTTTGATGAGAAGGGGCTTTATCTTGCTTTCGGCACGGAGGAGCTTGCGAAAGCGGGCAAGCATCACACGCCCGTTACGCCCGTTTTCACCGTGAAAGAAATCAGAAGCATCCCCATTGACGATATAGACTCGCTCGACACCGAGAGTTATCTTTCAACGGGTCGGCTCATTCTCGCAAAGGACGGCGTTCAGGAGCCCGTCGTGTGGTTTTCGATAGGTCTTGTAGGCAAATTCGCCGATTTTGCGAAGGTATTCAACACCTACAAGGAAACGGGCGAGGTGCAGCTTCCGCCCGAAGACGGTCACGAGGGCTCAAAGTGCAAAAAATGCGGCGCTCCCTGCCCTCCCGGCAAGGAATATTGCAAAAAGCACACCAAATCCTCCGCTACCGCCGTAAGGCTTATCAAATTTTTCGGCGGCCACGTGCCGGAGATAACCGTAATAGTGCTCGTAATGGTAGCGTCGTCGGTGGCGCAGGTGCTTATTCCTCAGATAAGCACGCGCAGCCTTTACGACAACGTGCTTTCAAACCCGAACTCTCTGCCGCAGGCGGAGCTTGTGAAGGCTCTCGGCACGCTCGTTTTGAGCATTGTGGGCATAAGGCTTCTCAACATGGGGCTGACTATTCTGCAGCAGTATATGTCCGCCACGATCATGCCGAAGGTCATGTATGACATTAAGGTGAAGATATTTGAGGCTATGCAGCGCCTTTCGGTCAATTACTATTCCTCAAAGCAAACGGGCGCGCTCATGGACAGAGTCATGAGAGACGCCAACAATATATATTGGTTCTTCACGGACGGAATACCGCGCTTTATCATAGACGGCGCAACGATAATAGGCGTGCTCGTGCTCATGATAAGGATGAACTGGCGCCTCTCGCTCGTCGCCGTCGCCGCCGCGCCCCTGCTTCTCGTTTCAATAGTATTGGGCGATAAGCTGTTTCGCCGCATGCACCACAAGGTGTGGGTGCTTTCGGCGCGCACGGGCTCTATGCTCTCCGACAACATAAACGGTCAGAGAGTCATTAAGGCTTTTGCCAAGGAAGACGACGAATATGATAAATTCAGCGCCGTGAGCAAGGATTTGAGAAACGCCGAGGTTGAGCTTGCCGTAACGGAGGCCACGCTTTTTCCCATTCTCGATATCGTGGTCATGTTTCTCTCCGTATTCGTGCTCGGCTACGGCGGAGTTATGGTCGCGAGGGGCGACGGCACGATGACTACCGGCACTCTGCTCAGCTTCATAGTTTATCTCGAAATGCTCAAAGAGCCCTTCGGATTTATGGCGTGGGTCACAAACTGGTGGTCAAGATGCGCCGACTCCGCAACGAGAGTGTTTGAAATCTGCGATGCGGACCCCGACATAACCGAAAAGGAAAACGCCGTTTCGCTGGATAATATCAGAGGAGACGTTAAAATAAACGAGGTCGATTTTGAATACGAGCCCGCAAGGCCCGTCATAAAAAATCTTTCGCTCGAGGTCAAAGCGGGGGATATGCTCGGCATAGTGGGCAAAACGGGCGCCGGCAAAACGACCATAGCAAACCTTATTTCAAGGCTTTACGACCCCAAAGCCGGCAGCATAGAGATAGACGGCGTTGACGCGCGCGACTTAAAGCTCGATTCGCTGCGCAAAAACATAGGGCTTGTTTCGCAGGATATTTACCTGTTTATCGGCAGCATAGCGGATAACATAAGATACGCAAAGCCCGACGCTTCAATGGATGAAGTTATCGCGGCGTCAAAGGCGGCGTGCGCTCACGACTATATAATGAAGCTGCCCGACGCCTACGAAACGAGAATAGGCGCAGGCGGTCAAAGGCTTTCCGGCGGCGAAAAGCAGAGAATTTCCATTGCGAGAACGATAATTCAAAATCCCAAAATTCTCATTCTCGACGAGGCGACCGCCGCGATGGACACCGAAACGGAGAGAAACATTCAGCATTCTCTTCAGCAGCTTTCAAAGGGCAGAACGACGATTTCCATAGCGCACAGGCTGTCAACGCTCAGAGACGCGGATTATCTTGCGGTCATAGACCACGGCTCAATAGTGGAATACGGACGCTTTAACGAGCTTATTGAACAAAAGGGAGAATTTTACAAGCTGTATCAGATTCAGACCGAGGCGCTCAAGACCATAGCCATTAACGACGCGGCGCCCGATACGGCTCAAGGCGAGGAGGAAAACAGCGATGAACGATCGGATAATTGACGAAGAAAGGCAGATTATAGCGCCCGAAACTCTTTCTACGGAATATGTTAACGCCGACAGCTGCGCTTTTCATAAATCCGACAAGGGCTTTCTCGCCGCGGAAATAAACGGCGAAAAATATGACAGAGTCGTGCTTCTCAGAGCTCTGCCCCTCACTTTTCCGGATGAATATATCTGCATAACGGACGTTGAGCGCAAAGAGCTCGGCATTATTGAAAAAATCTCGGATTTTTCGCCCGAGCAGCAGGAGCTTATTAACGACGAGCTCAGCAAGCGATATTTCAGCCCCGTCATCACCGAGATAAAATCCGTTAAAGAAAAATTCGGCAATTTCTATTTTGACGTGATGCTCGGCGACATTAAAAGAAATTTCACCGTTAAGGATTTGACAAAGAATATAAGATACCACGGCGAGGGCTTTGACCTTATCGACGTGGACGGCAACAGATACCGCATAATCGATTATAACGGAATACCCGCAAAGAGCAGGCGCAAGCTTGAGCCTTATCTCTATTGACGCGGCGTTATTATCGTTTAAAGGGGTGATTTGGATATGCGGACAAGCGTCAGCTTTGATATAGACCCGGGCGGCAATATCTGCAGCGGCTCGCTCATTGCCGAAAACGGCGTTATTTCGGCGGTATGCGGCTCGGAAACTTTTTTCACGTCTTCTCTCGACGGCATTGAAGAGATAGTCATTCGCACTTACGTCGGCTGCGGCACGGTTGAGCTTGTGCCTCGCCTCTCGCCGGACGACAAGAGCGACAGCCTTGAAATATGCAGGTTTTCAATGGCGTGCGTTGAGCAGGTGGGCGAATTTTGCAAGGTCGTAAATCATTATATAGAAACGGGCGAAGAAACGGAGGTTTCGACCGCCGGCTTCAGAGTCTGCCCAAAGTGCGGCAGGCACTACGCGAAGGGCATGAACACCTGCCTTTTCTGCGTTGAAAAAAGCTATCTTGCAAAAAAACTTTACTCGATTGCGAAGCCTCATATGGGCGCGCTGCTGTTTGCGGGCTTTTTTGTGATACTCGCTTCCGTTTGCTCGTCTCTCGTGCCTGTTTTGAACGCAAGGATAGTTGATAATTACCTTTATAATGAGGCGATGACGCCCGACGCAAGGATAAAGGGAGTTATAATCACGGCTTGCGCTCTGGCGGGGGTGCAGATACTCAGCAAGATTTTTGACATGATAAGCAAGCGCCGCGCCAACAAAGTGAGCGGCGATTTGTCAAACGACCTGAGAGTTATGGTCTATGACAAAATTCAGAGGCTCTCCGCTTCGTCCATTTCGCAAAAGACGAGCGGCGACCTTATGAAGAGAGTTACCCGCGACACCGAAAAGGTCAAAAACTTCATAACGGAGCAGGGAATGTACGCTCTCGAAAAGCTGCTCATGTTTGTAGTTATTCTCGTGATACTGCTCAGAATAAGCCCGCTGCTTACCTTCATAGTGCTTGCGCCCATTCCTTTCGTGACCTTTGCCATTTACAAATTCTGGAGCACGGTCAAGGTGAGGTATCAAAGGCAGTGGAGATGCGAATCGAGAGAAAGCTCCATTCTGCACGACATCGTCAAGGGCATAAGGGTCGTTAAAACCTTCGGCAGCGAAGACAGAGAGATCGCGAAATTCTCCGCCGCCTCAAAAAAGCTTGCCGACGTTTGCGTGAGCAACGAGCACATGTGGGCGGTAGCCTTCCCTCTGCTCGGCTTCTTTATGGGAATAGGCGAGTTTTTCGTGCTCTATTTCGGCGGCAGAATGGTCATAAACTCAACGATATCCATCGGCGAGCTGCTTGAATTCAACCTCTTTTTGGCATATATTTATCAGCCGTTAAGGTGGATGAGCAGCCTGCCGCAAAGGCTCGGCGACCTCTCCGCTTCTCTCGTAAAAATATTTGAAATTATCGACGAGAAAGACGACGTTGAAGACGCCGCTTCTCCGAAGCCGGCAAAGCTCGACGGCGACATTGTGATTTCATCGCTTTCCTTCGGCTACAAGGCTTACGAGCCCGTTTTGCACGACATAAATCTCACCGTAAAGCAGGGAGAAATGATAGGCCTCGTGGGCCATTCGGGCGCGGGAAAGAGCACCTTGATAAATCTCATAATGCGCCTTTACGATGCCGACAGCGGCTCAATAACCATCGGCGGCACCGACATAAGAGATATGGAGCAGCAAAAATTCAGAGAGCAGATAGGCGTTGTGTTCCAGGAGAATTTCCTGTTTACGGGCAGCGTTTACGATAACATCGCTTACGCAAGGCCCGAAGCTCAGCCGAGCGAGATAGTCGCCGCCGCAAAAGCCGCAAACGCTCACGAATTCATCATGGCTCTGCCGGACGGCTACAACACCATAGTGGGCGAGGACGGCCACAATCTTTCGGGAGGCGAGCGGCAGAGAATTTCAATCGCGAGAGCGGTGCTGAGAAACCCGGCGATTCTCATTCTCGACGAAGCGACGAGCGCTCTCGACCCCGAAACCGAGGAGCAGATACAGCAGGCTCTTGCAAGGCTTGTTAAAGGGCGCACCACGTTTGCGATAGCCCACAGGCTCTCGACCCTGCGCAACGCAAACCGCCTTGTCGTTATCGAAAAGGGCAGAATTGCAGAAACGGGCTCTCACCGCGAGCTTATCGAAAGCGGAGGCATTTACTCCCGCCTTGTCAACACTCAGCTTGAAACTTCAAAGCTGACGAATGACGAAACTGCCCCGGTCGCATAAAAAAATTAACAATCTCACAACATGGATTTGTTGACATTTTTTCAAATTTGTGGCAATATTGATTTGAAATATTGGGATGATAATCAAAAGAAAGGTGGCAAAATCAACCATGAAACAGGCGATATGTGTTCTTTTGGCTGTGATAACCGCGCTTTGCATATTTGCCGGCTGCCAGAAAAAAATATATTTTGACGAGGATGAGTATAACAGCGCCGTTTCCGAATCAAAGAGCGTTGAAGATGAGTCGTTATCCGAGCAGGAATCCGAAATAGTCGCGGACAAGGCAAACCTTGAAGGGGAGCTCGGTAAATCCGAAAAGAACAAGAAGCTCGTTGTGAAGCTCGTTTACGGCGACCACATGGAATACGTTGCGATTTATTTCAAGAAAAACGTTTTCAGCTACATAATGACCTATAAGTATTTTGACTCGGAGAGCTATTACGAAATGGTCAAGGGCTACGGCGACGACGGAAGCGATAAGCTTGTGGAAACAGACGACCAGCTCAGATGCCTCGTTTACAAGAGCACAGACAGGAGCAAGGCCGATTACGATTTTTACTATAACCTCTATTCGCGCCGCGACCCCGAAATTTGCACGATAATTGAGTAAAAGCTATCAAGCCGTGAAGAAAAACGTCTTTCACGGCTTGATTTTTGCTTAAAAATGCAGGTTTTAACGTTCATTCTTGCAAATTCTACAAAAAATTTCAAAAAAAATATTGATTTTCGCCAAACAATGTGATATTATATCTTGGCAGTCGGGAGACTGCGGATATGCGCTGCTAGCTCAGCTGGATAGAGTGTTTGGCTACGAACCAAAAGGTCAGGGGTTCGAGTCCCTTGCAGCGCGCCAAATAAGCCGTCTGGTTCGGATGGCTTATTTTTTTCTAAGATTTAATTTATTTACAAATAAACTCGGGTCGATTTGGTCATTTTCTCAAACAAGGTTTTCAAAATCAAGCATATTTTGACTTTTTCGACAAACAGATGGAGGTTTGTTATGAACGATTATGTTATTGTGGCATTGACGTTGGCAGCTTCTTTGGTTGCTCTCATTTTTGCCGCCGTCACCGCCAAAAGGGTGATGAAGTTTTCGGACGGCAGCGAAAAGATGAAAAAAATATCAATGTCGGTCAGAGAGGGCGCAAACGCCTATCTCAAGCGTCAGTACGCGATAGTTTTGGTGTTCTTCGGCGTAATGTTCGTTGTGCTCGGCGTGATGGCAATTCTTAAATTCCTCACTCCCTACGTTCCCTTTGCGTTTCTTACCGGCGGATTTTTCTCGGGCCTTTCGGGCTTTATCGGCATGAAAATCGCCACCTCTTCAAACGCAAAAACCGCGAACGCCTGCATGGATGGGCTTAACAAAGGCCTCAGAGTTGCTTTCTCAGCCGGCTCCGTTATGGGCTTCACGGTCGTAGGTCTCGGCCTTCTTGACATCACTCTTTGGCTTTTCCTGCTGAAGTTTGTGTTTAAGCTTCCCGATGAAGAAGTTACCGCCGCGATGCTTACCTTCGGCATGGGCGCTTCTTCAATGGCTCTGTTTGCCCGTGTTGGCGGCGGTATTTTCACCAAAGCCGCCGACGTCGGAGCGGACCTTGTGGGCAAGGTTGAGGCAGGCATTCCCGAGGATGACCCCAGAAACCCCGCTGTTATTGCCGATAACGTGGGCGATAACGTAGGCGACGTTGCGGGCATGGGCGCAGACCTTTATGAGAGCTACGTCGGCTCCGTAATTTCTTCCCTTGCGCTCGGCATAGCCGCTTATCATTCGTTTAAAGCCATGGCTCTGCCCCTTTGCATTGCCGCTCTCGGCGTGCTTTGCTCGGTGCTCGGCACGTTCTTTGTAAAGACCAAAGAGGGCGCTTCTCAGAAGCAGCTTCTCGGCGCGCTCTCAAGAGGCACAAACTTCTCCGCAATTCTTATTGCGATTATTGCTCTGCCGCTTTCGCGTTTCTTCCTTGCAGAGCAGTGGACCGTTTATTTCGCGGTGCTCGCAGGCCTTATTTCGGGCGTGCTCATCGGCAGATCCACAGAATATTATACGTCCGACAGCTACAAGCCCACACAAAATCTTGCCAAGACCAGTGAAACGGGCACGGCAACCGTCATTATCGGCGGCCTTTCTGTGGGTATGCTTTCAACGCTTATTCCCATCGTTATAGTTTCCGCCTGCGTGCTCGTTTCTTACATCGTTTCGGGCGGCGCGGAAAGCGCGTCAAAGGGCCTTTACGGCATAGCGCTCGCCGCGGTCGGCATGCTTTCAACTCTCGGCATCACTCTTGCTACCGACGCTTACGGCCCCGTTGCCGATAACGCCGGAGGCATCGCCGAAATGGCAGGCCTTGACAAGAGCGTTAGAGAGAGAACGGACGCTCTCGATTCCCTCGGCAACACCACCGCAGCAACCGGCAAGGGCTTCGCCATCGGCTCCGCCGCTCTTACGGCGCTCGCTCTTATGGCGTCTTACATTGATAAGATTGAAACCATTCCCGGCGGCAGCGAAAAGATTTCAAACCTTGCTATAAACAACCCCGTAGTGCTTATCGGTTTGTTCATCGGCGCATGCCTTCCCTTCGTGTTTGCCGCTCTCACCATGAATTCCGTGGGCAGAGCCGCTCAGAGCGTTGTTAAGGAAGTTCGCCGTCAGTTCAAAGAGATAACGGGCCTTATGGAGGGCAAAGCTGAGGCGGATTACGCAAAGTGCGTTGACCTTTGCACGAGATCCAGCCTTCACGAAATGATAGTGCCCACCATAGTGGCAGTTATAGTGCCCATAATCGTAGGCATTTTGCTCGGGCCTTCCGGCGTTGTCGGCATGCTTGCGGGCGCAACCGCTTCGGGCTTCCTCATGGCAGTGTTTATGTCAAACTCCGGCGGAGCTTGGGATAACGCGAAGAAATACATTGAGGCGGGTAACTTCGGCGGCAAGGGCTCCGAAAATCACAAGGCGGCTGTCGTCGGCGACACTGTCGGCGACCCCTTCAAGGATACTTCCGGCCCCTCAATCAACATTCTTATCAAGCTGCTTTCGATGGTATCCATCGTATTCGCGGCTCTCGTGGTTAAGATTTCACTTTTCGGATAATTTAAATGACAAAACACCCGGCGAAGAGCTTAAGAGCCCGCGCCGGGTGTTTTTTTGCACGTTAAGTTTAAAACCAGTTTTTCTTTTTGCCGTAAATTATCAGCGGCACGATAACGACGACCGAGAGAAGTATCACGTAAAGATAGCCGTATTTCCAGGTGAATTCCGGCATTGACACAAAGTTCATGCCGTACCAGCCGACTATGATAGTGAGCGGGAAAAATACGGTCGTAATAACGGTGAACACCTTCATGTGATTATTAAGCTTTAAATCGAGCATTGAAGTGTAAGCGTCCTGCAGATGGTCGAGCGACCTGCTCAGTGAGTCCGTATCTTCTCTCAGGCGGATGATCTTGTTTTGAAGGTTTGTAACGTACATCAGCTCGTCTGTGGGGAAAATATCGTTTTCATTGTCGCTGAGAGCTTCCGTTATGTCGATAAGCTGCTCATAATAATTGTGGATTTTGAGCAGAGTCTTTTTCATTTCGAGTATTCTGCGGCTGAAATTCGCGTCGCTTTCTTTCTCGAGCAGCTCTTCCTCCATGTCGGCTATCACGTTGCTCGTGTCTTCGAGAAAAATGGTGTCGGAGCTGACGAGAGAATCGAGAAACGAAACTATCAGCTTTTCGAGCGTTACCGTTGCGAGATTGTGCTTTTCCAAAGAAGCAATATATTTTGATTTCGTTGAGCCGTCAAGGTCTTCAACGTCCACCAAAATGAGCAGATTTTTGCTTATGTAAATAGCCATGAGGTCGTCTTTTGCGTCGGGGTCGAGCGTGTTTACCACCCGAAGCTCCGTAAAAGTGCAGCCGTCGTAAACCTCAACGCCCGAGCGGAAATTGCCTTTCATTCTTGAGGCGCTTTCGGCCAAAGCCGTCGGGAAGCCGAAACGCTCCCTCACCTGCGCAAGCTCATCGGCGCCGATATAGCCCGCGCAAAGTGAATTTGAGTCGATTTCATCTATTTTGATTTTTTCAATGGAATTTTCGGTGAACTTTAAAAACATCTCTATTCCGCCTTGTATATTTGATTTATGAGGAATTATACATCATTGCGCCGAAACAGTCAATATAAAACCGCTCCGGGCAAAATGCGGCGACTTTTAAACTTGACAACATATTAAGGTTTTAATATAATAAAATAAATAAGAATTTTTACCGCGGAGGACAGTTTCGTGAAAAGAATTGCAGCTCTTATTTTATCTCTCGTTATGATTTTCGGCATGTGCACCGTCGCTTTTGCCGCTTCAAAAAAGCTCAATTACCTTGTCATCGGCGATTCCATTGCTTACGGCGAAGGAATAGCCAATCCGGGCGAAGCGTGCTACGGCAGAATGGTTGCCAACACCAACGGCTACAATTACCGCAACCTCGGCATTGACGGCATCACAACGTCTGATTTGCTTTTGCTGATAAACAGCAGCAGCGAGATGAAAAGCGAAATAAAAAAGGCCGATATCATCAGCGTTTCAATAGGCGGCAACAACTTTTTGAGAAGCAATCTTTTATGGATGCTTGTCACCATTGTTTTCGGCAATTTGGATGAGGTGAATAAAACGGCAGACGGCATTTATGACGACCTCGGCAAGATAATCCCCGCCATAAAAGAGCTTAATCCCGACGCCGTTATACTCATGCAAACGGTTTACAACCCCTGGAAAGCCGCATGGATTTCGGGCATTTATCAAAAGGGCGTTGACGCTCTTAATTCCGCGATACGCAGGTATCTTAAAGATAACCCCGGCTCTTATGAAATAGTCGACGTTGCCGCGGCTTTCGCCGCCTCCGATAAAGACCTCATTGCAGCCGACACCATTCATCCAAACGGCGAGGGCAACAAGCTCATAGCGAAAACCGTGCTCAAAAAGCTAAAACAGCTCGGCCTCGGCTCAAAAACGGAGCCTGTGATTGCGATAGAGCCCATTGAAAAAGTGTCGCTCAGCCTTGATAATAATCTTCGCCTGATACGCTATTACCTGAATACGGCCGCCTGAAATCAAGCTACGTAACCGCAGCTTTTGCGGACTGAATAAATAATTAAATTTAAAACGAGGTGCACGAAATGAAGCCGAAAATGGGAATTCAGCTTTACACGTTGAGAGATTACATTCAAAACGCTGAGGATTTTGACAAAACTCTTGAAAGACTTGAAAAAATGGGCGTTACCGACGTTCAGATATCCGCTATAGGCGATATCCCCGCCGATATTCAGGCAGAGATTTTGCAAAAGCACGGCATGAGCGTTTGCGTTACTCATAAGGGAATTGACAGAATGCTCACCGACCTTGACGCAATGATTGCCGAGCATAAGACTATCGGATGCGACGCAATGGGCATCGGTTCCGCTCCCGATTCGGGCAGAGGCAACAGCAGCAGAGTGAGAAGCTTCATTTCCGACACCGGCAAAATAGGCGCCGAGCTTAAAAAGAACGGCATGACCTTCAATTATCACAACCATTCTTTTGAATTCAACAGACTCGACGACATGGCTTGCTCGATGATGGATCTGCTTCTTGAAGAGACCGACCCCGAAACCTTCAATTTCATTCCCGACGTCGCCTGGATTCATTATGCCGGCGTTGACCCCGCCGAGCTGCTCAAAAAGATGAAGGGCAGAGTGAAGGTGGTCCACTTCAAAGACTATATCATTGACGAAAACAAAGAGAGACATTTCGTTTCGCTCGGCAAGGGCATTGTCAATTTGAAAGAATGCTACGACGTTTGCTGCGAGCTCGGAATACCCTATATAGTTTACGAGCAGGATAATGACTGGGTGGATGATGACCCGTTTAAATCCACCGAAGAATCATGGGAATATATGCTTTCTTTGTGACTTCCGTATTAAGCGAAGAACAAAACGAAAATTTTGTTTAAATAAGTAAGCAGGGTGCGAACAATAAAGCTCGCACCCTGTATTATTATGCTCCGAAATATATAACTCGTACATTTGTATTTTCGTTTTTCGACGTTTTTCCGCTCTTGCCGTATCGGCGATACTGTCTGCGAGCGGAGAAAACGCCGTCTTCATCTTAATACGAAAACCCTTGCAAAGTGGTAAGCCAAATTCATAAGGATGCTCTCGCATAAAATTTATATCGCCTGCGGCGAATTTAAGGGCTTTCGCCTCGTTCATCGCTCTTATTATTTCAGCCCGTAAAGGTAAGCGTTGGTCAGCTCGCTCCAGGAATACTGCGCCATATATTCGCCCTGATAGTTTTCGCTTGAGCGGTCGCGCAGGTAGTTGTAATAATCGCATTCTATCGCGTCGGTTTTGATGCTCAGCTTGCCCCAGTTGTTTATTATCACGTCGTTGCAGCCGTTTTTCGCGAAGGTGTCGAGCAGGTCTTTTCTGATGTTTCTGAGATATGAATCATGCTCGTCGTCTTCCCACAGCACGCTCATTATTTCGCTCGTTGTGCAGCCCGCTCCGCGCCTGTCAACGAGATAGGCAAACAGCTCTTTCGTTTTGGCGTAAGTGAATTTCACGATGCTGCCGTCGATGAAAAGCTCAAAGTTGCCGAAGCATTGCGCCTTGACTCTCGTCTGCTTTTTGGAGCGGGGAGCGCGCAGATTTTCGAGCTCCGCCCTAACCTTGTCAACGGTGATGGGTTTGAGCAGATATCCGCTCGCGTGCATTTCAAACGCTTCTTTCATATATTCGGAATATCCCGTTGTGAATATTATGTTGATGTCGGGCTGCAGCTCTTTGAGAGTTTGAGCGAGCTCCACGCCGGACATTCCGAACATCTGCACGTCGAGAAAAGCCGCGTCGCACGGGCCCTCTTTGACAAATTCAATTGCCGATTTCGGGTCCTTAAACGGCGTAACCTCTATGTTGGGGTCATATTTATTTATGGCGGAAACAAGGTTTTCAAGAGCCATTTTTTCGTCGTCAACTGCTATGACCTTCATAAAATTCTCCTTTATCTGAGCTTGATTTTTCGGGTTTCTCCGGGCTTCGGTATTTTTATTACCGCCTGAGTTCCTTCGCCGGGCACGCTCGTTATTTCGAGAGAGCCGGAGCACATGCCCTTGAGCCTGCCTTCAACGTTTTTGATGCCGTTGTGGGTCATTGAGGTGTCGGGCGCGGCGCTCGTGTCAAAGCCCACGCCGTTATCCGCTATGGTTATTTCATATCTGTCGCCGTATTCTCTTGAGCTTATCGTAACGCAGCCGCCGTTTTCCCTCGCGCAGATGCCGTGTTTAACCGCGTTTTCAACTATCGGCTGCAGAGTGAGCACGGGCAGCTTAAAGTCGAGGCACTGCACGTCATAAACCACCTCGAGCCTGTCGTCAAAGCGAAGCTGCTCTATCCAAAGGTAAGTGTCGGTGTGCTCGAGCTCCTCCGAAAACGGTATCAGCTCATATTTTGTGAGCGAGTCGAGGTTTTGCCTCAGATAATCCGAAAATCTGCTGATTGCCTCCTGCGCCTTTTCGGGGTCCTTTTCGCAAAGGAAATATATCGTGTTAAGCGTGTTATACAAAAAATGAGGCTGAAGCTGAGAAACGTGAAGGGCGACCTGCTGCAGCTGCATTCTTTCCTCCTGCTCCATAAACGTTTTGTTAACGTAATGGATGTGCATATAGAAATAATAGAGCAGCGCGGCAACGGGTATAACCGAATTTGCCACCGTGCTGAAGCTCGGGTCTTTCATGCTGATAACCGCGGCTATGAGCACGACGGCGGCGGAATATATAACGATAATGCCGGAGTGGCTCCTCTTGCTGTTGAACCGTCTGAACGAAAAAATGACGAGTATAACGAGATAAAGCGCCGTGAGCGCCGTTGAGAAAAATCCGAACGGGCCGTAAACGAGGGTGTTCGTTTCGTCTATCATAAAGACAAATCCGTTTGCGAACGCCGTGGAAGACAGGATGACGTTAAGCACGGCAAGCGATGATAAAAACAGATAAGCCTTAGACTGTTTGATAACGAGCCTTATGAGCAAAAGAGCTATAATCGGGCGAAGGCTCAGGCACAAAACGTTCAGAATTACGCGCTCCACGGTGTAAAAATCGAGCTGAGAAAACACTTTATCCCCGAAGTCGGCGATTATTATCGCGAGCGACAGCGAGAATATGGCGAAAAACAGGTCTTTGTTGTTTCTCGCAACGTGAGTGTCGAGCGCAAGCACAAAATATCCGCCCACTATGATTACAAGCGGCAGATACAATGCGCCGAGCAAATCATCCATTCCGTTCACCCCGATTCCATCCTTTATTATATAATATTATAGTTTTGCTTTGACCTTTTGTCAATTTAAAATAATTCTTTATGTCCGCCCCGCCTTGTGATATAATAATCGGGAAATATTAAGCGAAAATTCCCGGCGGAGGAAAATAAAATGAGAAAAATCATAAATATAAACGAGGGCTGGAAATTCACAAACGGCTTGCAGAGCGAAACCGTAAACCTGCCGCACACCTGGAATGCCGACGCTCAGAAGGGCTATTTCAGAGGAATGTGCAGCTATGAAAAATACATTGAAGCTATTCCCGAGGGCAGAGTTATGCTCGAATTTGAGGGCGTGAATTCCGTTTGCGAGGCTCAGATAAACTGCATAAATCTCGGCGTTCACAAGGGCGGATACACCGCTTTCAGATATGATATTACCGACAGCGTAAGGCACGACAGCGTGCTGACCGTCAACGTTTCAAACAGCTCGCTTGAGGACGTTTATCCCGAAACGGCGGACTTCACCTTTTACGGCGGAATTTACAGAAACGTGAATCTCATCGTCACGGGCGAATGCCGCTTTTCATCCTCCGATTATTCGTCCGACGGCGTTTACGTCACTCCGTTTGAAAAGGACGGCAAATGGTATCTCGGCATAAAAGCGCTCGTTGACGGCGCCGTGCCGGGCGCTGTGATAAGCTATAAGCTGAAATATCCTAACGGCAGGGTTTACGCGAGCGAAACCGTTGATATTTCGCAAAGCGAAACCTATATCGATTGCCGCCGCCCTCATCTTTGGAACGGCAGGCAGGACCCTTATCTTTACACCTTGACGGCTCAGATCATTTTGCCCGACGGCTCCGTTTCGGATAATCTTGACATTAAGGTGGGTTTCAGGTCATTCGCCGTTGGCCCCGAAAAGGGCGCTTTCTTAAACGGCAAACATATTAAGCTGCAGGGTCTTTGCAGGCATCAGGACAGAGCCGGAATTGGCAATGCGATAACCGAAAAAGAGCATGACGAGGATATGGCTCTGATTCTTGAGAGCGGAGCAAACGCTCTTCGCCTTGCTCACTATCCGCAGGCAAAATATTTTTATGACCTGTGCGACAAAAACGGCGTGCTCGTCTGGGCGGAAATCCCCGTGATTTCACGCTTTTCGCCTAAAAAGCAGCAAAACGCGAAGCAGCAGCTGCTCGAAATGATAAAGCAAAATTACAATCACTCCGCCATTTTCTGCTGGGGCATTGAAAACGAGATTACCCTCGCCGGCAAGGATTCCCGCGAGCTTGACTCGGCCATGAGAGAGCTTAACGCTCTCGCGAAAGCGGTTGACACCCGCCGCCTCACGACCTGCGCTCAGGTCTCCGCCCTGCCCGTTTCGTCGTCGCTGAGCGGCATTACCGACATCCTCGGCTACAATCATTATTTCGGCTGGTATGCCGATTCCTGCGACGCCTTCGGCAAGTGGCTCGATTCCTGGCACGCTTTTAATCCCGAGAAGAAGCTGTGCATTTCGGAATACGGAGCGGACGCCGTTTACGGCCTTCATTCCGAAAAGCCGAGGCAGGGCGACTATACCGAAGAATATCAGTGCGTATTCCACGAAAAATATATCAAAGAAATAAATTCCCGCGATTGGATTTGGGGCTCGTTCGTCTGGAACGCCTTTGATTTCGGCTCCGCTTCAAGGCGCGAGGGCGGCACGAGCGGCATCAACAACAAGGGCCTCGTAAGCTACGACCGCAAGAGAAAGAAAGACGCCTTTTATCTTTACAAAGCCCTTTGGAGCGCCGAACCCACTCTGCACGTTTGCTCGTCCGGCTTTGTGAACCGCCGAAAAGGCGAAACCGTTATAAAGGTTTATTCAAACCTTTCGCCCGTGAAGCTTATCTATGACGGCGGCGAGCTCGTTTCGAGCGGCGAAACCGTGTTTGAATTCACCGTGCCCGTTAAAGACGGCGAAAACGTTTACACCGTGAGCGCAGGGGAGGAGAGCGAAAGCCTCACAGTTATCGGCATTGACGGCGAAGACAAAAGCTATTCTCTGCCCGAAGGCGAAGGCTCCTACGTGAGGGATTGGTCATCGGCGGACGACGGCGAAGACTCTTTCGGCCTTGACGATAAAATAGGCGACCTGCTCGAAAATGAGGAGGCGAAAGCGATTATCAAAGCCCGCTTCGGCAATAAGCTGGATATCGTTTTTTCTCCCCTCGCAAAGCCCGTCGGCGCTGTTAAAATCGGCACCGCCGTGAACCTCGCAAAACGCATCGGCATGCCCGAGAGCTTTACCTCCCTTGCGGAGGGATATATAAAGACCATAAAGAAAAAATAACACATGGGAATATCGAGGACTTACGTCTTAAGCGAAGAACAAAGCGAAAAATTTATGGATAAATAAATAATAGCAGAGCGTAGATTTAAACTCTACGCTCTGCTTAATTTATTATAACTTTTTTATTCTTCGCTTAATACGGAAGTCCATAGGTGAAATTAGTTTGCAAGGTCGGGCAATACGCTGTATCTCGTGATTCTTTCATCCGACGCGAAGTAGCGTATCATTTCTTCGGCGGAAACGGCGGACGAGGTTTTGATTATCGCGCGGTAGCGCTGAGTGCCGTTGGTGTCGTCGGTGATTTCAATCTCTTCAAGGTGGGCGTTCCATTTTGCCACCCGGTCAAGAAATTGCTTGTTAAATTCCGGGTCTTTCGTCACGTTAAAATCAACGCTCGTGTCGGTAAGGCCTTCGGAGTCTATTTTTATTTTGTGCATTACAAACTGTATGATTGAAATCACTATCATCGTGAATACGCCCAAAACGTACATTCCGGCGCCTATAGCGAGGCCGATGCCGGCTGTCGCCCAGATGCCCGCCGCGGTGGTAAGACCCTTGACGGAGCTGCCGTGCTTAACTATTATGCCCGCGCCCAAAAAGCTGATGCCGCTGACCACCTGCGCCGCAATACGCGCGGGGTCTGCGCCTCTCGTGCCGCTGAGCGCTTGACCGTTGCTCAAGGTGAGATCCACAAAGCCGTATTTTGAAACGATCATTATAAGCGCCGCCGCGCAGCAAACTATGATATGGGTGCGTATGCCGGCGCTCTTTGAACGCCTGCTTCTCTCATAACCGATTGCGGCGCCGCAAACGCATGCGAGAAGTATTCTCAAAAGGAAAAACACGTATTCCATAACGCTTATCTGCTCAAGAAAATGATGCAAGTCCGGCATTTCAATTCCTCCAATACTGCGTTTTGTTATAATATTTTATGATACTCTAATTAAGCCGAAAATGCAAGTTAAAAGTGTTAAAGTTGCAAAAAGTTCAAAAAGAGCGGGCCGTCGAGGCGAATTTCAAAACGAAAACCGAAGCAAAATTCACAGTTGGAATTAACAATAAAAAATCGGGGACTTTTTGGGGAGAGGAGGAGCAGCGGAGCGAGTGAGTTTTCGCGCGAACAAGCTTTTGATAGGCGCGGAAACGAGCGATACGCAGCTTGCGACGACGAAGGGATTGCTATCGCAAAATATTATTCTCGGATTGACCATCGCAAAATGCAATATAAAGTTAAATCCTTTATCAAAAAGTTGACATATTTTCCGTTCTGTGTTATATTGCTGTTGCGACACAATTTTATATGATTAGCCAATTATTGCGGTATGTATTTTTATCTCTCGGTAAAAATGCATGCTCTATTCAGCATACCGTAATTGGTTAATCTGAAATTGTGTCGCAGCAAACGGAGCTATGCGTTTTTCGTGCGTAGCTTCGGCTGCGCACTTTTTATTTTTGGAGGAGTTTTGTAGAATGAAGACAATTGAAAAGAAAGTTTTGTCAGTGATGCTAACGCTGATGATGGTTTCTGGAATTGTTATTTACGGAAGTACAACAGCCTTAGCTGTTAGTTCAAAAAGTGGGAAATTTAAAACCAGTTATACTTTGACAGGAAATGGTGCTACAGATATAGTTAATGTCGCTGTTGCTCAAGGCGGACTGACAAATAGCACTTTTGGTTATGAAGACAATTGGTGTTCCGCTTTTGTTTCTGACTGTGCAAAACTTGCAGGTCAAGGTTCTGCTGTTCCATGGAATGCAAATCAAGAAAATTTGAAAACCGCTGTGATTAATGCGGGTGGTACTCAAATATATAAGAAGACCGGCTCTTATAGCGATGCGGGGTTTACGGATGCAAAAGTAGGGGATCTTGTCTTTATTAATTGGAATAATTCAAACGCTTCCGGAACAGAACATGTTGAAATAGTATATAAAGTATCTAGTGGTAAAATATACACTGTGGGCGGCAATACAGATGCCGGAGTTAAAGTTAGAACAAGAAATACGCAGAATGGTTACGAAAAAACAGTTTGGGTTGTAAGGCCAAAATACTCTTCTTCCACGCCGACTCCGAGTGCTGTCACGGCAATCAACGGTTTGCAATCATCTTATTATGTTGGGGAAACGGTGTCTGTTTCTTGGGCTCAGTCGAATAATACAACATATTATGCAGCGTATCTATTGAATTCAGATGGTTATATTGAAGCAATGTCAAATACGACTACGGACAGGACATGCTCCTTTCAATTGAATAAAGAGGGAACTTTTTATATTCAAATACGGAGCATAAGCGCAAACAAGAGCGTAACGACTCTAAGTACCAAATGGTCATTTGAAGTGAGGTCCTCCACTCCATGCACCACTCATACTAAAGGAGCATACCAGTACTATTGGGCCGCTCATCCTCACTACAAATGCTATAAGTGCACGGTTTGTGGAAAAGTGTTTAACACAACCGAAACAACTTATGTTTCATCGTGCTCTACCTGTAGTTCACACACGCATGTTAAAGGAGCATACCAGTACTATTGGGCCGCTCATCCTCATTATAAGTGTTATAAATGCACTGTATGTGGAGAAACTTACAATACGAGTGAAACAACTTACTTGTCATCCTGCTCAACTTGTACCGCTAAACCGGTGGTAACGGTGACTGCAGGAACGAGCACCACAAACACAACAATTAAATATACAAAAAACACAATGGCTTCCCGACACGACTTACATATTTATAATAGTGATGGATCAAGGTATACTTTGATAGGTGATGTTGGAACTACGAAATCGTTAATACTGCCCAAAGGCACTTACTCTATATACATTGTTGCTGCTATAGGCGATAATTTAATCTGGAGCGACAAAAAATCTGTTACCATAAATGATCCGTCATATAAGTTGACTATCAATTATTACAGTAATTATGCAGACAAGGCTTTTTCAGGTTCGGCAAATACTGTAAGTGCAGATAAAAATGTAATTGTCAAGACTGCACCTGTCGGATATGCAGATACTGTTACTTATGGCTTACCAGATTATTCTTATGATGGCGCCAGTACATATCTTGGAAGAACAGGTTATACAGCAACCGGCTACTGGAATACAAAACCTGACGGTTCGGGATATAGATTGAGTGAATCAGAAGAAAATATACAAGGTTATCAGATAGCAAAGAAACTCGGCGTTGATATTTCAACTGGTAATAAAACGATTAATCTTTATCCTGAATGGACAGCGAATACTTACATTGTGAAATATGATGCTAATGGTGGCAGCGGTGTGCCTGCAAATCAGACGAAGACCTACGGGCAGACGCTGACGCTCAGCAGCACCAAGCCCACACGCAGCGGTTATACGTTCAAAAACTGGAATACCAAAGCGAACGGCACGGGCACGAGCTACTCCGCGGGCGCGAGCTACACGGCGAATGCGGCTGTAACGCTCTATGCGCAGTGGACACAGAATGTCCCGACCACCTACACGCTGACCTACAACGCCAACGGCGGAAGTGGTGTACCCTCATCACAAACAGGCAACGGCAGTATCACGCTGTCAAGCGCAAAGCCCACCCGCAGCGGCTACACCTTCCTCGGCTGGACGACTAATGCAAGCGCAACTACGGCGCAGTATCAGCCGGGCGCAAGCTATAACCTGACAGCGAATACAACGCTTTACGCCGTGTGGAAAAAGATTGACACTACGACCGCCTACACGCTGACCTACAACGCCAACGGCGGCACGGGCGCACCGGCAGCGCAGACGGGCAACGGAAATATCACGCTGTCAAGCGCAAAGCCCACACGCAGCGGCTACGCCTTCCTCGGTTGGGCGACGAAAGCAAGCGCAACAGCGGCACAGTATCAGCCCGGCGCAAGCTTTAATCTGACGGCGAATACCACGCTTTACGCCGTGTGGAAGAAGGTCGAAACGCCGCCCGCCGCACAGCCGACCGTGACGATCCGGAATTATACCGCAAACAAATCCGTGGACTACAAAACCACAATGACTTTCACGGCGATCACGACCGACGCGCCTGCCGGCTCGGCAATTCACTGGTTTATCAACGGAAGCGACAAGGGTACGGGTGAAACCTATACCGTTAAGCAGGCGACAAGTGATTACACCGTACAGGTGAAGCTGATCGGCGCCGACGGCAGCGTGCTGGCGCAGAGCGCAACGGAAACCGTAAAGGTCAGCAACGGGTTCTTCGCTCGATTGATTGCATTCTTCCGTCAGATCTTTGGTTCCCTGCCCGTAATTTCACAATCCGTCAAGGAAACCCTGTAAATAAGAGCAAGGCAGTAATAATTTTTAAGCCGCTCGGTTCACTCCGGGCGGCTTTTGCTTGATATGGGTCTTCGGCGAGTATATTACAATAAGGGGCTTACACCGTTTGCTATATCCTCGCCGAGGGTGCAAAAAAACCGCGCCGCCGAAGTTTCTTTAAGAAACCCGGGAGCGCGGTTGAATTTTGAAAAATATCAGTCGCTGATATAAGGCATAAGAGCAACCTGACGGGCGCGCTTGATAGCGGTGGTCAGCTCACGCTGATGCTTAGCGCAGGTGCCGGTTACGCGGCGGGGAAGGATTTTAGCTCTTTCGGAAGTGAACTTTGAGAGCTTGTTAACATCTTTATAGTCGATATATTCTACTTTATCAACGCAAAATGCGCAAACCTTCCTGCGGCCCTTTTTGTTGGGTCTGCCGTTTGATCTGTCATAAGCCATGGATTAAACCTCCTTTATGAGTCTTTGCGAGATATCAGAACGGAAGATCGTCCTCGGGTATCTCTTTAAAGTCGCCCTCATCCGCGGTGGAGAAAGAGGGGGCGGGCTGATAAATCGCCGCGCCTTCGCTTCTGCCCGCAGAGCCGGAATCCGATTTCGGCCCGCAGAAATGAGCGTTGTTGACGACTATCTCTGTGCTTTTTCTTTTGTTGCCGTTTTTGTCTTCGTAGTTTCTGGTCTGAATAGAGCCGTCAATGGCAATGAGCTGACCTTTTGAGAAATATTTGCTGATGAACTCGGCGTTATTTCTCCATGCGACTACGTCGATGAAATCTGCCTGGCGCTCTTCGCCCTGGCGAACAAAACTTCTGTCAACCGCAACCGTGAATGAGCATACGGAAACGTCGGAGGCGGTTTTGCGAAGCTCGGGGTCATTGACGAGCCTGCCTACGATTGCTGCACAATTAAGCATAATTGCGCCTCCTTAGTCATTTTTGCTGATGGTGAGCGAACGAAGCACGCCATCGGTGATGTTGAACACACGGTCAAGTTCAGCGGGGAACTCGGGCTCGGCACTGTAATTGTAAATTGCGTAGTATCCCTCGGGCTCGTCGTTGATGAGATATGCAAGCTTGCGCTTACCCCACTCATCAATGCTCTCGAGAGTGCCGTTAGCCTCGATCATGGCCTTGAATTTCTCAACGAGAGCTGCAGTGGCTTCCTCGCCCTGAGCTACGGAGTAAACCGCCATGGTCTCATACTTTTTAGCTGACATCCTTAAAGCACCTCCTTCCGGTCTATGGCCACTTGCGTGGCAAGGATTAAAGTAAATTTAGTCCGCGCCGCAATCAATGTGCGGCAATTGCGAATTATATCAGAAAAGGGCAATAAAGTCAAGCCCTTTATTCTGCGTTTTAATTTTCATAGGCGCTTCTGTCGCGCACTATCTTCATGGTGGTGGTTTTGGGGAATTCCTCGTCGCGAATCTTTCTCTTGGTTATTCTCTTAAACTGCGGCAGAGTTTCGTTTATCTTTTGAACGTCGCCCTTGAGCCTTTCTCTCGCGTCGGGATATTCATTTTCGTCAAGGAAGAATTCGGCAGTGATGTTTTCATCCTCCTGATAAACGAGCACTTCCTGCACATAGTCTATGCAAACGAGCTTATCTTCAAGCTCTTCGGGGGAAACGTTTTTGCCGTTTGCGAGAATGATGAGATTTTTCTTTCTGCCTACGAAGAAGAGGAAACCGTCTTCGTCAATTCTGCCGTAGTCGCCAGTTTTGAGCCATTCGCCGTCAAACACCGCCGCGGTGGCTTCGGGGTCGTTGTAGTAACCCTTCATGACGTTGTCGCCCTTAACGTAAATTTCGCCCACGCCGAATTCGTCGGGGTCAACTATCTTTATCTCGTTGCACGGTATGGGCTTGCCCACGGAGCCGAGCTTGTAGTCGCCTCTGAGGTTAACCGTAACCGCGGGCGAGCATTCGGTCATGCCGTAGCCGTTGATTATCTGAATGCCGAAATCGTTCATGCCGTTTTCGTATTTCGGGTCAAGGTTTGCGCCGCCGACTATTATGAACTCGAGCTCTCCGCCGAGATTGTCAATAATGGTCTTAAAGAGCTTGCGCCTTGCGTCAATGCCGACCTTGAGCAGAGCCTTGCTGATTTTGAGGCCCTTCTTGAGAGCGTCCTCTTTGCCGGTCTTGCGGGCGGTGCGCCAAATTTTGTCATACATCGTGTTAACAACGAGGGGCACCGCGGAGAAATTCTGCGGATGATATTTTTGAATATCTTTTTGTATATCCTTCAGGCTGTCGCAGATGTAGCCCCACTCGGCAAGCAGATATCCCGAGAAAAGAGCGCCGACCCAGCAGAAGGTGTGGTTAAGCGGCAAAAAGCCTATAGCGTGCTCGCCTTTTTGAACGGAGCAGGACGCCACAACGTCACTCGTCACGTTTTTGTGAGTGAGCATAACGCCTTTGCTCAGGCCCGTGGTGCCGGAGGTATAAACTATGCAGGCAAGGTCTTCGGGCTTAACCTCGGCGTCAACGCAGCGCGTGTCGCCGGCTTTAATGGCGGCTCTGCCTTCCTCTTTGCATTCGGGGAAGTCTTTAATGTCAACGTAAAGAGTGATTTTACAGGCAGGGTCCTGCTTAACGGCATCCGCCGTGTGGCTCGTTTTTGCCGTGTAAACGAGAGCGTCGCACTCGCATCTTACGAGCTGGCTGACAAGCTCTTCGTCGGTGAGCTTCATATCCATGGGCACAACTATAACGCCGCCGATAAGGCCCGCGTAGTAGGCGACTATCCATTCGTATGAATTTTCGGCTATGATAGCTGTCTTCTTGCCCTTGGTGATGCCGTGAAGATAATAGTAAGTGCCCAGAGCGGTTATTTCGTCCCAGGTCTGATTAAATGAACGGCGGTCTTCCTGTTTATCCTTATCGAGAAAAACGAACTGGAGCTTGTCCTGCCCCTTCTCGGTGCCGTAAGTGATGATTTCTTTAAGAGTGTGGAGCTTGTTTATCTCCTCTACGAATACGGGGTCTATCGCAAACTTGTTTTTCTTTGCCAAAATCGTTTCCTCCGTTTAAAATAGTAAAATATATTTTATCACCCGGCAGAGTTAATTTCATTAGACAAAATAAATAAAATGTCCCAATTTTCAGAGAAACCTTTACATTATAATACAGGACAAATAAGTTTATTTGACAAGTCAAAAATTCAATGCTAATATTACAATGGATTATTTCGCAAAAGAAGGGTGGTGATACCGTGAACGAAAATATGGCGAAGCTCAGAAAAAAAGCGATGAGCCTGCCCCTTACCCCCGGGGTTTACATTATGAAAAACAGCAAGGGCGAAATCATATATATCGGCAAAGCGAAGGCGCTTAAAAACAGAGTGAGCCAATATTTCGGTTCACAGCATAATCACACCCAAAAGGTGCGAAAAATGGTGGAGAACGTAAACGATTTTGATTATATTCTCTGCTCGAGCGAATTTGAAGCTCTCGTGCTCGAATGCTCGCTGATAAAGCAGAATATGCCGAAATACAACATTCTGCTGAAGGATGACAAGGGCTACAGCTACATTAAGGTGACGGAGGGCGAGTGGAAAAATTTCACCGCCGTTAAGCAAAAGGACGACGACGGCGCGAAATACATCGGCCCGTATATGAGCTCTTTCTCCGTGACGAACGCCGTCGCAAGCGCAAAAAAGGTGTTTAAGCTGCCTCAGTGCAATAAAAGATTTCCCGCTGAATACGGCAAAAGCAGGCCGTGCCTAAATTATTCCATAGGGCTTTGCAGCGCCCCGTGCGCCGGCAAAATAAGCGTTAAAGCCCACAACGAGGCGGTTGACAGCGCGCTCGATTTCATTGAAAACGGCTCGGGCAAGGTGATTGAAGACCTAACCGACAAGATGATGAAAGCTTCCGAAAACCTTGAGTTTGAAAAGGCGGCGAAGCTGAGAGACACGATAAACGCAATCAAAAAAGTTACGGATAAGCAAAACGTCGTGGCTACCGGCGCTGCCGAGCAAGACGTTTTTGCCGTGGTCGGCGGAGCGGACGGAATAAGCCCCAAGGCGTGCCTTGCCGTGCTCAGATTCAGAGAACACAGGCTTTGCGACTCCGAGCATTTCATAATTGATTTGCCCGAGGATTTGCCGCTCGCGAGAAAAGAGATGCTCGAAAGCTACTATTCGATGCGTGACTTTGTGCCGTCAAAAATCTGCATGGACGGCGAAACAGCCGACGCGGAGCTCATAGGGCAGTGGCTCAGCTCCGTTAAGGGCAAAAAGGTTACCGTAACGGTGCCGGAAAGAGGCGAATCGAGGGCGCTCGTTGATATGTGCCGCCAAAACGCCGCTCAGAAGCTTGCCATATACATGGGCAGAACGGGCAAAAGCACTGCGGCTCTCGATGAGCTCGGCCACGTGCTCGGGCTCAAATCTCCGCCTCAGTACATCGAGTCTTACGATATTTCGCACACCGCAGGGTCGGATAACGTTGCGGGCATGGTCGTTTTCAAAAACGGGCTGCCGCTCAAAAAGGCTTACAGAAAATTCAGCATAAAGGGCTTTTCGGGTCAGGACGATTACGGCTCAATGGCGGAGGTGCTTGACAGGCGGCTGAACGAATACGAAAAGAATAAAGACAGCGGCGAAGAGGGCTTCGGCACTCTGCCCGATTTAATCCTGCTCGACGGCGGCAAAGGCCAGGTAAACGCCGTTTTGCCCGTCATAAAAGCGCACGGGGCGGACATCCCCGTTTTCGGCATGGTGAAGGATTCTCACCACAGAACGAGAGCGATAGCGACTGGCGGCGAGGAAATCGCGCTCACATCAAAGCGCGCGGCGTTCACGCTCGTTTCCACCATACAGGAGGAAGTGCACAGATATTCCGTAGGCTATCACAGAACGAAGCGAAAAAACAGCTCCGTCGCTCTGTCGCTGACGGAAATCGACGGAATAGGGGAAAAGAGAGCGAAGGCTCTTTTAAAGCAGTTCAAAACGGTGAAGGCGGTTTCGGAGGCGTCAAAGGACGAGCTCGCCGCGGCGCCCGGCATGACCTCAAAAAGCGCCGAAAAGGTTTACGAGGCTTTTCATAAGGAGTGACGAAATTGTTTGTTGACATAGCAAAAATAAAGATAAAAGCCGGCAACGGCGGAAACGGATGCGTTTCGTTTCGCAGAGAAAAATACGTTGCAGCAGGCGGCCCCGACGGCGGAGACGGCGGCAGGGGCGGAAGCGTAGTTTTTAAGGTTGACGACAACCTTACCACCCTTTCGGATTTCAGATACAAAAGAAAATACGTCGCTCCGAACGGCGAAGACGGCAAGGGCGGCAGAAAGAACGGCAAAAGCGGCGAGGACCTCATAATTTACGTGCCGAGAGGCACCGTTATAAGAGAAGCCGAGAGCGGAGCCGTTATGGCGGATATGTCTTCATCCGAGCCTTTCGTTGCCGCGAAGGGCGGCAGAGGCGGCTGGGGAAATCCTCATTTTGCCACGCCCACAAGGCAGGTGCCGAGATTTGCGAAGGACGGCACTCCGGGCGAGGAATGGGAAGTAAGCCTTGAGCTCAAGCTCCTTGCGGACGTAGGCCTGCTCGGCTTTCCCAACGTGGGCAAATCAACGTTCATTTCCGTTGTGAGCGAGGCAAAGCCCATAATCGCCGATTATCATTTCACCACCATAACGCCCGTGCTCGGAGTTATCTCGATGGGCGAGGGCAACTCGTTCGTTATGGCGGATATTCCCGGGCTTATCGAGGGCGCGGGAGACGGCGTGGGGCTCGGCCACGAATTTTTGCGCCACGTTGAAAGATGCAGGCTGCTCGTTCACATTGTGGACGCCGCGGGCAGCGAGGGCAGAGACCCGATAAGCGATTTTGAAATAATCAACGAAGAGCTTAAAAAATTCAACCCCGAGCTTGCCGAAAGGCCTCAGATAGTGGCGGCAAACAAAATTGACCTCGCGACCGACGAGCAACTTCAAAGGCTCAGAGATTATTTTGAAGGGCTCGGTTACGAATATTACGAAATGTGCGCGCCCATTTCCCACGGCACGACCGAGCTTGTAAACGCGGTTTGGAACAGGCTCGCCGAGCTGCCGCCGATAAAGCAATACGAGGCGGAGTCAATTCCGCTTGAAATGTATGAAAAAGCCGATAACAAGGGCTTCACAATCGAGGTTGAAGACGGAGTGTATTTCGTCAAGGCGGACTGGCTGCTTAAAATTCTTCAGCGCTGCGACCTTGACGACTATGAATCTCTGCAATATTTTCAGAGAGTGCTCATTTCGTCCGGCATAATCGACGCGCTCAGAGAAAAGGGCATAAACGAAGGCGACACCGTTTCGATTTACGACCTTGAATTTGATTTTGTCAACTGAGGTGTTCCTATGGCTAAAACAGATGAAACAGACAGGCTGAGCCCTCTCTCTCTCGCCTTTGTAGGGGATTCCGTTTACGACATGCTTGTGAGAAGCAGGCTCGTGAAGGAAGCTCAAAGGCCCGTTAAAGAGCTTCACTCGCTCGCCGTTAAGCAGGTTTGCGCCGGCGCGCAGGCCGAGGCAATAAAAGCTCTTTTGCCGAGTCTTACGCAGGAGGAAGCGGAAATCTTCAAACGCGGCAGAAACGCCAATCCCGCAGGTCATCCGAAAAATCAAAGCGTCGGCGATTATCATTACGCCACGGGCTTTGAGTGCCTGCTCGGGTGGCTGTGGCTCAAGGGCGAAACAGAGAGAGTGAACAGTCTTTTCGAAATAATTACGGAGGCAGAAAATGACAGATAAAAAGGCTTTTGATGTAATCAAAACGGGGTTTATCTGGGTTCTGGGGTGCATTCTTTACGCAACGGCGGCAAACGGCTTCGCTTTGCCCAATTCAATAGCGCAAAGCGGAATGACCGGCGCGGGCGTAATTTTTCACAATCTTTTCGGCTGGCAGATAGGCGCGGTTACTTTCGCGCTGAACCTGCCTCTTCTGCTGCTGATGTGGCGGCACATCGGCAAAAAAGCGTTCATACGCACCATAGTGGTGACGGGTATTCTCGCCCTTGCGCTTGACGGAACGTCGTGGCTGTTTAACAACGTGCTGCCCACTTACACCGAGGATAAAATCATAGCCTCGCTCCTTTGCGGCCTTCTTCAGGGCAGCGGACTCGGAATAATAATGACAACAGGCGCAACCTCGGGCGGCACCGATATAATCGGCAGGCTCGTGCATAAGCATTGGCCTCACATATCCGTCGGCAGAGTCGTGCTCATAGCGGACGCTGCGATAGTCATAGCGAATATGATGGTTTTCAAGAGCGTGAGCAGCGGTCTTTACGCGATAATCGTGGCTTATGTGAGCACAACGGTTATGGACGCTCTGCTTTACGGCATGGGCAACGGCAAAATGCTCATGATTTTCACCTCAAAGGCGCAGGAGGTTTCAAACGCCATGATTTCTTCTTCAAGAAGAGGCGTTACTATTGTGCCTGCCGTGGGCGCTTACAGCGGAGAAGACAAAAATATGCTTATCTGCGTTGCGAGAAAAAATGAAATAAGCGCAATAATCAAAACGGTAAAATCAATCGACAGCGAAACTTTCATAATAGTGAGCGAGGCAAACGAGGTGCTCGGCAACGGCTTTGCCGGCACGATAGACGACAAGGGCTGACCGCTTTACATAAATAACGAAATGTGTTAAAATCAATATATAAAACTGCAGGAGGACGAACGAATGTATTCAGACAAAAAAATATGGGTTGCTCAGTCCGATAAAAATTGTTATATTCTGCCGCAAATGGCAAACCGCCACGGCATTATAGCGGGCGCTACCGGCACGGGCAAAACCATCACGATGAAGGTTATTGCGGAATCTTTCTCCGACATGGGCGTTCCCGTATTTTTCAGCGATATAAAGGGCGACCTTTCGGGCATGTGCAAGCCCGGCAACGACACCGAGGATATGCAAAAGCGCATCGCCCGATTCGGTATAGAAGGCTTTGAATACAAATCATACCCCACGAGATTTTGGGACGTTTTCGGCGAAAAAGGCCACCCCGTGAGAGTGACCGTTTCGGATATGGGCCCCACTCTGCTCGGAAAGCTGCTTGACCTTTCCGACGTTCAGACGGGCGTGCTCAACGTTGTGTTTAAAGTGGCGGACGAGCACGAGCTGCCCATTCTCGACCTCAAAGACCTGCGCAAAATGCTGCAGTTTGTGGGCGAAAACAGGGCGGAATTCTCCACCCTGTACGGCAACGTATCGACCGCCAGCGTAGGCGCAATTCAGCGCGCTCTGCTCGCTTTTGAAGACGAGGGAGGCGAAGAGCTTTTCGGCGAGCCGATGCTCGACATAAGAGACTGGATGCGCACCGACATCGACGGCAGGGGCTACATAAACATTCTTTCGAGCGAAAAGCTCTCAAACAGCCCCACCGTTTATTCGACCTTCCTGCTCTGGATGCTAAACGAGCTTTTTGAGAAGTTGCCCGAGGTGGGCGACCTCGAAAAGCCGAGAATGATATTCTTCTTTGACGAGGCGCACATGCTCTTTAACGGCACGTCAAAGTCGCTGCTTGCAAAAATCACTCAGCTCGTTAAACTCATCCGCTCAAAGGGAGTCGGCGTATATTTCGTCACTCAGTCGCCCTCCGATATTCCGGATGAAGTGCTCGCACAGCTTTCAAACAGAATTCAGCACGGCTTGAGAGCTTATACTCCCGCGGAGCAAAAGGCGCTCAAGGCTACGGCAAAAGCGTTCAGAACCAATCCGGAGTTTGACACCGAAACGGAGCTCATGGCTCTCGGCACCGGCGAAGCTCTCGTCAGCTTCCTTGACGAAAAGGGCGTGCCTTCGGTAGTTGAAAAGGTGAGAATTCTTCCCCCTCAGAGCCTTATGGGCGCTGCGGACAGCGAAAGCATAAACAGGCTCATAAGATCCGACGAATTTGAGCTTAAATACAGAGAAACCGTGGACGCCGAATCCGCATATGAGATAATATGCGAAGCGGAGCGCGTGCTCAAGGAGCAGCAGGAAGCCGAGGCTCAGGCGCTCGAAGAGGAAAAAGCCGCGCAGCAGGCTGAAAAAGAGAAAGAAAAGCAGAAGGCGAAAACCAACTACAAAAAAGGCTCTTCCGGCTACGATTTTTCAAAGACGGCTCAGAAAGCGGCAAACAGCGCCGCTTCGTCCGTCGCAAGGTCGCTCAGCACCAATATGGTGAATACCGTTGTCGGCGGCAAAACCTCATCGGCTTCGACCATAGGCAAAAGGGCTGCCACCAATGCCCTCTCCTCCGTTATGAGGTCAACAAGCAATGCGGTTATAAGAGGTTTGTTTAACACGAAGAAGTAAATAAAATAACGTAAAAAGGGGCTGCCCTCGCAGGAGGGCAGCCTCAATTTTATTTACACTTGAATTTTATTTACACTTGAATTTTATGTTGGGGTTTTCTTTTGCCATATCCTCAAACACTCTTATGAAGCCTTTGTGATAAGCTCCGAGTTTTGCCTGAAATTCGTCAAAATGCGTCAGAGTTATTTGAGTTTCTTCGCTTATATCTCCGAGGCAATCGGCAAGAGCGTCGAGGTTGCAGCCGTAATATTCGGGCAGAGAAAGCTTCTTTTTAACGTAAAGATGAAAGTCTTTTCTGCTGTCGGCCTTTCTGCCGTCTAACGTTATCTTTTTCATTCTGCCTCCTGTCAGTCAAAAGGAGTGGCGATGCTTCCGTAGCCTATGCCGGCGGGAGAAGCGTTTTTGCTGAATCTGCTCACGCTCATGACAAGACCTATCGCTAGATAGATGCAAAGGTTTGACGAGCCGCCCGCGCTTATGAAGGGCAGAGTGATGCCGATGCAGGGCAGCAGCTTAAGGCACATGCCCACGTTCATGACGACCTGCGAGGCTATCATAAACGCAGCGCCGTAGCAGATTATCGAGCCCGAAAAGGTTGCCGATTTTTTGCCCGTTAACATAATTCTCAAGCAAATAAAGGTGAGCACGGCGAGCAGAAGAAAGGCGCCTATGAAGCCGAGCTCCTCGCCGACGACGGAAAAGACCATGTCGCTTTCGTTAACGGGTATTCCGGAGGGGGACTGAGTGTAGGTTCCCTTGAAAAGCCCGTCGCCGAAAAATCCGCCCGAGCCAATGGCGTTGACCGCTCTCTGCTGCTGATAAATTCTCGCCTCGTAAACGCTCTCGCTGAGCGCCGAGGGATAGTAAATCGCAAGTATTCTCTGCCTGTGAAAGGAAGAAAGAAACTTCGTCCAGAGCAGGGGAGCGGCGGCTATGACCGCGCCGACGGCAACAGCGAAGTATCTGAGCTGAAGGCCTGCCATAAACATCATGCCGATAAACATAAAGGCAAAAACTATGGCTGAGCCGAGGTCGTCGGTAAGGATTATGATGCCTATCGGCACGAACGCGTGGAGCGTTAAGAGCAGAATGTTTTTGAGCGAATTTATATCCTGCCTCACGTGATTGAGGTGAGCCGCGAAGGTCACCAGAAATCCCGCTTTTGCAAGCTCCGACGGCTGAAAATAAACTGTCAGAGAGCCGGTTTCGATTATCGGCAGCCAGCATTTCGCTTCGGGCCTGTCCGCCGGGGCTTCGCCCCAGATAAACAGCGCGCCGAGCAGGGCAAGGCACACTCCCGCAACGAATATCCACATTCTGACTATTGAGTTGTAATCAAAGAAGGATATCAGCAGGCAGAGCGCTATTCCGATGCCTGCGGCAGCTATCATCACGAGGCACTCTCTGTCAAGCAGGAGCCCGTTTTTTATGGCGTCGTTCCTTGTGGCGGAGCTTACCATCAGGCACCCGAACGCAGAGGTCAGTATGCACGTAACGTACAGTATGAAATCCGTGCCTCTGATTGCCGTTTTCAGCTTGTTTATCATTTCGGAAGTTTACCTTTACGAAAAATTTGATTTATCAGTTATACTTTTTGAAAAGCTCGGTGTAAGCGACGGTTATGGATTCGCCCGCGTATCTGCCTGCGGACACAGCCTCTTCGTTTTCGGTGAAGATAGTGTGCCAGTTGTTGGCGGTTACGAGATAACCTATCTGGTCGTTGGTGATGCCGAATACTATAAGCTTCTTGTCGCCCGAGAGCTCTTGGAATGATTCATGCTCCCAGTCTTCGCCGTACCACGAGGTTTCGGCAGTTTCCGCGCCGCCGAAAGCTATTTCGGGGGCAAGCTCGCCGGGAATTATCGCTATGGCTATATCCTTGCCTATTTCGGCGTAGCCGACCTCGGTAACTATTTCATATTTTCCGAGGCCCGTTCTCGCAACGTTGTTGAGCAGCAGGCCGCCTTTTGCGGCAAGCACGAGGATGTTGTTTTCAACCTTGACCCACGTTTCGGTGAACGCGATGTTGAAAATGGGCTCAACCTCAACTTCGTTGTCTATTTCGTCAAGCTTTTCGGCAAGCACTTCGCCGTATTTGATCAAGTCGGCGTATCTTCCGCCGTATTTCTCAACGTCTTCGGGGTCGGCTTCAATAAGTTCCTTCTGGTCGGAAATAGCGAGCTCGGCGCCCTGGATATAGAAGAAGTTTGCGCCGTGTTCTTCGTTAACGTGCTTTTCCATGTAGTAGGGATAGTCGCCCGTAAGCTCGGTGTTGGCGGCGCCGTTGCCCACGCAGTGAAGGCCGCAGTTGCAAATCCAGGTTTCGGCGGCTTCTTCGTCGTCGGGCACGAATCTGAAGCGGTTCATGTTGCCGTCAAACACCGTCGGAAGACGCTTGTCTCTGATGTAGTCGGAAATATCGACAGTGCCGTAATAGAGCTTGCCTTCCTTCATATCGTCAACCGCTCTCTTCATGGAGTCAACGGTCACGTTGTAGAGGTTTTCCATATATTCCGGGTTCTGACCGCTCTTGGTCTTAATGCGGAAAAGGTTTTTGAAGGAAGAGGTGAAGAGCGCCTCAACGAGGTTGCCGTTAAGGCCGAAGGTGTCAACGCAGGAATGCTGATGAAGAGCGGCAATGTTAATGCTCGTGATGTTAAGTCCCTGCTCTTCGGCGTATTTTGCAAATATTTCTCTGATGTTTCTGACGTCGGTATTTGCCATGCCGAAGCAGTCAATGGAAGCAAAAATGCTTATGCCTCTGCCGTCGGAAATCGCAACGGTTCTTACCTTCTGGTCGTCATACTGCTCGGTAGCGAGCTTTTTGGTAACGGTAAGGCTGCCGCCCACGTAATAGTCTCCGCCGCCCACTTCTTTGCCGGTGAGAATGGAAGCGTTTGCGTAGCCGACGCTCCAGCGGGCGCCTTCCGCTGCCTCGTCTTCAAATTCCTCGGGCGTAAGGCCGGGATAGAAATTCTCGGTAACGTAGTCTTTCTTAAGCTGCCAGTTCGGCGTGACTATGAGAGAAGCAATGCCGCCGATGAGGCTGTTTACGAGCTTATCCGCAAAGGAATAAAGCTTTTGCTGAGTGGGGTCCGTAACGTCGGTGTTAGCGTAAGCGCTGACACTGAAAGCGGAGATAATGATCGCGACAGTAAGAATTATCGCCGTTACTTTTTTCTTCATGGTTTTGCTCCTTTCAGCTTATGTCGTCAAGTTTCATGTCCCCAAAGTGTATTATATTTTTCTTGCGCATGAGCTCCGATATGCCGAGGCTTATGAGAGCCGGCGCAATAAAATGCATAACGACTATTTCGATGATTATGACTTTCGTGTCAACTCCGGCATCCGCCATTGAAGCGAAGGTCATAAATTGACCCACGAGGCCGCTCGTGCCCATTCCGGCGCCTGCGGCGTAGCAGGTCATTCCGAGCACCTTTGTTGAAACGGGGCCGAGAATCGCGCTTGCGACTATGGGCGGAATCCATATCTGCGGATGAAGCAGGATATTGGGCATCTGAAGCATTGAGGTGCCTATTCCCTGAGCAAAAAAACCGCCGAGCTTGTTTTCACGGTAGCTTATCACGGCAAAGCCTATCATATTGCAGCAGCAGCCTACCACAGCCGCGCCGCCCGCAAGGCCCGAAAGCCCGAGAATTATGCCGAGAGCCGCGCTGCTTATCGGCAAAGTGAGGCATATGCCCATAACCACGCTCACGATTATGCCCATGAGAACGGGCTGCTTGTCGGTGCCCCACTGAATGAGCTCGCCGAGCTTTGCGGATATGACGCCCGCGGGAGGGCCTATCAAAAGCCCCGCGGCGGAGCCCGCGATTATCGAAAGAGCGGGGGTGAGCAAAATGTCAAGCTTTGTTTTGCCGCTTATGAGCCTGCCGATCTGAATGGCGAAAAATGCCGCTATGAAAGCGCCGAGCGGGTCGCCGGGCCCTGAATAGAGCATGCCGGCGTCAATTGCCACGCTGCCCGCGATGAGCTTTGCCGAGAAAGCGCCGACCATGCCGGCAACGCAAGCCGAGGCGGTCACGAGAGGCGAGCTTTTGTATTTGTGAGCCATGCCCGCGCCGATGCCCGCGCCCGTGAGCGATTTTGCCACGAGGGCGGCATAGGTGAGATAAGAGCCGACAACGCCCGGTATGAACGAAGCTATCTGCTCAAGTATCGTGCCTATTATCAGCGTGCCGAAAAGGCCCATAGCCATGCCCGAAAGTCCGTCAATAAAAACGTATTTCAGAGCTTTCTTAACTTTATCCAAGGCTTATTCTCCTTTTAATTCACCGAAAGCGTCGGCAAGAGCTCTGCCTATAAACTTTGAGCCGTTTTCGTTCGGATGAACGCCGTCGGCGGACCAGTGGAGCGACGGATGCTCAAGGCACGCCTTTGCAAGCATGCCGTCAAGAGGCACGAACACGTCGGCGTATTCTCTTGCAAGCTTTCTCGTTATGTCTATTTTGGGGTTTAAATCTTCTCTCATGAAATCCTTGTCATCGGCGGGGAGAAGATATTGCTCTATGATGATGATTTTGGCGTGAGTTTTGCTTTTAAGAGCGTCAAGCACCTTGCGGTAGTTTTGCTCAAACACGGAATGAGGCAGATAATTGCGGCTGTCGGCGCAGTGCCACGTGTCGTTTACGCCGATGAGTATTGACACAACGTCCGGATCTATCGCGACAAAGTCGCTTTCAAGCCTCTCGACAAGGTCTTCGGTCTGATCTCCGCTGATGCCGAGATTGATGAATTCAAAATCCTCGTCGGGATATTCTTCCTTCAAGTATTCCGCGGCGTATTTGGGATAGCCGTTTCCGAGATTGTGCGGATCGCTTCTGTCTCTGTCGGCGTCCGTTATTGAATCGCCCTGAAAAAGAAATTTCATAAAAGCACCACCGATTTAAAAATTGCGGCGTCGCAGCGCGGCGCCTGCATTCCGTAAAATGATAACACTTTTATGATAAAAATTCAACAGTTACGCGTTATTTTTAAAGAATCTTGAAAACCCCGATGCAAATGTGGTAGTATGAGCGGGGAGAGTGAGATTATGGCGAGCCTCAGATTGCCCGAAACAACCTCGTGGCAAACGATAAAGCGAAGCGGCCTGCCCGTTGTACTTTACGGAATGGGCAACGGAGCGGACAGAATTCTTGACGAGCTTTACCGCCTCGGCATACCCGTTGCGGGAGTTACCGCGAGCGATGATTTCGTGAGAGGGCAGATTTTCAGAGGCTTTGAAGTGAAAAAACTCGGCGAGTTCAGCGGGGATTTTATTCTCTGCCTCGCTTTCGGCTCGGGCAGGCCCGAGGTCATTGAGCATATAACTGATCTCGGCAAAAGATACAGGCTCGTCGCGCCTTCCGTTCCCGTTTGCGGCGACGAGATTTTCAATATGGATTTCGCGTTCAAAAATTATGACAGCCTTAACGAAGCTTATTCTCTTTTTTCGGGGGAGTCGGCGAGAGTTTACGAAATGTGCGTTAATTTTCTTTTGACGGGAGATTTGAACGTTTTGTTTGCCGCAACTTCTCCCGCGAGCGAAAAATTCTCGGTGCTTAACCTTTCGGAAAACGAAGTTTACGCCGATATAGGCGCTTACAACGGCGACACGGTGAGAGAATTTTTAAACGCCGTTAACGGCAAATATTCCCGAATAATCGCCGTAGAGCCCAATCCCAAAAGCTACTTGAAGCTTTGCGCCTCGTGCGCTTCGCTCGAAAATTTCGTTGCTTATAACGCCGCCGTTTCGTCAGACCGAGGCAAAATCGTTTCGTTCGGCGGCAGGGGAAGGGGAGCGTCGGTAGGCGGCTCGGGCTCCGAGGCGGAATGCGTTTCGCTCGACGATTTGCTTAAAGACGAAGAAGTAACCTACCTGAAAGCGGACGTTGAGGGCGAAGAAATCCCGATGCTTACGGGCGCCGCAAAAACTCTGTCGGAGAAAAAGCCGAAGCTTAATATCGCCCTGTATCACAAAAGCAGAGATATTTTTGAAATACCTCTGCTCGTTAAAAAACTTAATCCCGATTATAAGCTTGAAATCAGGCGGCATCCGCACGTTCCCTGCTGGGATATGAACCTTTACGCGCTCTGATTTTTGAGTATTTCCTCGAAGGAAACGACGTTGTATTTTGAATAAATTTCGCTCACCTCGTCAAAGCTGCAGTCCAGCATGGGAGCGTCGTGACAGTCGGAGGTCACAACGAAAAATCCTCCGTGAGCGTCAATGAAATCCGCTATGTCGAGGGCAGGGTAAGGAGTTATCCTCTTGCCTCTCGCAATAGCGCCCGTGTTTATTTCAAACGGCTTGCCGTAAGGAATGAGCTTGAGAGCCGCCTCCTGCCACGCCTCGATATATCTTTTGTCGGCAGTGTCAAAAAGCGCGTTCCCTTCGTTGAATTTGGTAACGAGGTCAAAATGGCCGATAATGTCGGCGTCAGTTATTTTGAGAATATCCCCCGCGGCTTCAAAATAAGCGCGGGCATAGTCTATCATGGAGCCCGAAAAATATTTTTCCGCATCCGCGAGCTGGCACTCCGCGCTGCAGTCGACCGAAAGATGCTCGCCGTTCATCTCAATATAGTGAACCGAGCCTATGGTGAAATCATAATCGCTCTTGTTTATGCCGGGGCTCAGAACGTCGTGCTCCGTGCCGCAGTAAATATTGAGCCTGCCCGCATACTTTTCTTTAAGGGAGTTTATATGCTCAATATATTTTGCCGTGTTTTCGACAGACATGCACCAGGGGCATTCGAAATCAAGATAAGAGTGGCCCGAAAAGCCGAGAGCGGAAAAGCCCTTTGATACGGCGGAGTCAGCCATTTCCTCCGGCGTGTTTCTGCCGTCGCAATATTTTGTGTGGGTGTGAAAATTCTCTTTAAATTTCATCATTTTACCTCCAGCATATCGGAGAGAATAAGCGTGTCGTTTATTTCTTCGGTTATTTCAATCATGAGATTGCGGCATTCTTCATGCCTTGCGAGCGCCTTGCCCGCGGTGAGCACCCGCCTTAAAAATGCGGTGTTGAAAGCGATATCGGGCGCGTTTCTCACGAGAGGGCAAATTCCTGCGCCTCTCGGGTCAATCGTTACGCAGACTTCTCCCTCGGCGTCGATTACCGGAAAAAAGGGGAATATTCTGCACGAAAGCGGCCTCTCGCTCCTATTGCACGTTCCGGGGCAGACGGCGTATCTTCTGCCTTCGCTTTCAAAAACGGTAAGCGAAGTCTTTTCACCCGGAAACAGCAGCATGCCCGTTTTGCCGTCGCCGCTGCAGCAGGCTTTGCCGCAAACGGCTCCGCAGTCCGATTTAAGGGGAGTTTCGTTTTCAAATAATCCGTAAAGCCGGGCGTAAAAATGCCCGTATGATTTTTCGTTCATAAAATCACCGCTATGATTTTATCAAATAGAGAAACAAAATTCAACATATAATCGAAAGGAAGCGCAGATTTATGAAGCTTTGCGTTCAAACGGGAGACGTTGTTGACCGATTCGGGTTTGAAAAGGGCTATTCGCTCATAGCCGAGGCGGGGTTTGACGGCGTTGACTGGAACCTCGACCACGCCTGGCATTCGTCCGATATCAGGGAAAAAACCTACAGGGGAAAATGTATTTTTGAAAAAAGCCTTGACGAGGTGACGGAGAATTACGCCGCCGAGCTTGAGCTCATAAAAAAGAGCGGGCTTTTCGTTTCTCAGGCTCACGCTCCTTTTCCCGCTTATTCACAGGATGACCCCGATTTTCTTGACTACGCAATAGAGGTTTACAAGAGGAATATAGAATATTGCGGCTCCATAGGCTGCAAACATCTCGTTATTCACGGCATTTCCCGCGCTCTCGATAACTACGTTCATTCGGCTGAGGAGATAAGAGAGCTCAACCTGAAGCTCTATTCCTCGCTTATCCCCGTTCTCGTCAAAACGGACGTGACGGTTTGCCTTGAAAATCTTTTCACAACTTACAGGGGAGTGAGGTATCAGGGCGTTTGCTCCTATCCCGACGAAGCGGCGGAATACATCGACGTTCTCAACGAAAAGGCGGGCAAAGAGGCTTTCGGGCTCTGCCTTGACACGGGACATCTGAACCTGCTTCATCAGGATTTTGAGGTTTACGCGCCGAAGCTCGGCAAAAGGATAAAGTGCCTTCATATTCACGATAACGGCGGCTCATCCGACCAGCACATGGCTCCTTGCGCCGGCACGGTGGATTGGAACAGATTTTGCCGCTCTTTGAAGCAGGCGGGTTACGACGGCGACCTCAGCTTTGAAACCTTCAATCAAACGAATATCGCCTACGCCTTTGATGAAAGAGCCGTTTTGCCGTGGCTTAAGCTGATAAAGGAAACGGGAGCAATAATGAGGGATAAAATAATGTGAAAAAAGGGCAGACGCTCAATGCGCCTGCCTTAAATAATTCACAACTTTTACCAGTTGTACATTTCCTCGGGATGGCTGAATATTTCTTCCATTCTGTTAAGGAAAGGCACGACCTCGTCAAAATCGACCGCTCGGTGGTCAAAAACGCAGCAGATGGGCAGCCTTTGACCGACGACGATAATGTCGTTGCCGTTTTCATCCTGCCTTACGACAGGCGTCTTTTGAATAGCGCCCATGCACATAACGAAAACCTGAGGCGGCACGAGGGCAAGCAGAGTCACTCTGCCGGAAATGCCTCTCGTTGTGGAGCCGATGTTTGAAACGCAAACGGTGCCCTGCACGAGGTCTTCTTTTGTGAGCCTGTCGCTCTCCGGTATGGCTTCATAATCTTTCTTAGCCTGACCTTTGAGAGTTTTTATTTTGTATTTGCCTGTTTTCGCGCCGATGAGCCTGTTGACTGCGGTGCCTATTTTGCCCTTCTTGAGCGCTTCGATAGTGTCGGAAAAAGATACGGAATACATCGCCTCGGTGAGGTTTGTGTTTTCAATTCTGCGAGCCGTGTCTTTTATGTAATCGTTGAGCTCCTGAAGGGATTTTTCGCCGATATCCTTGAGATTTATCGTCATCATCTGCTCCGACGGAAGCTCCCAGGTCATCGAAACGTCTATATTGTCATATTGAGTTATCTCGCCGCGAACGCGCTTCGGGTCAAACTGAATGTGAGCGTTGAGCGCGGGAGCTGCCTTGAGCCCCTCGGAAATTGCTTTGAGCATAATGGTGTTTACGGTTATCTTTGAGGAGAATTTGCCCGATTCATTCAGCTTTTTTGCCTCTTTCATAAATTCCGTTACGTCGGGCTCGTAACTGTATCCTATATGAGGCACGGTTTTCCATGCTGTCGTGGTCATATTGGCAACTATTTTTCTCTGAATGTCGAAATGCGTTTTTTTGGTAGGTCTCATACCCATTTTTCATCATCCTTTAACTGAGTTTGGAGTAAGGCGCGATACGGCTTTGTTTTGCGCGCCGTACCACAAAATTATACCAAAAACGAATAAACGGGTAAATAGTTAAATTAGCTAAAATATGGACGCGCCGAACAGCGTCAAACAGTTAAATATCGGCAAAAACGGCCGCTTGTTTATTGACAACGCCCCGCGATTGTTTTAAAATGGGTTTAAAATAAATCTTAACGGAGGAATGATTATGAAAAAGGCAATTTCACTCATAATGGCGATTATAATGTGCCTTTCGCTGTGCGTCTGCGCGTTTGCCGCCGATTCGGGCGAAGAGGAAGCAAAAACGCTTCAGTTCGGCGAAGACGGCAAGTTCACCATTCTGCACATAACGGACTGTCAGGACGGCTTCCCCGCGGACGAGAGAATGTTTGATTTCATCTATCTCGTAATTGAAAAATATCAGCCCGACCTCGTGGTGCTCGGCGGCGACAACAGCGTCGGCAGCGGCGAAACCAAGGCTCAGGCGATAGAAGAGCTCGTCAGCCCCTACGTGAACACCGGCACTTATTTCACAATGGTTTTCGGCAATCACGACCATCAGCAGGGCGTTGAAAAGCCGGAGCTTTTTGAGATGTATAAGACTTACGGCGGAGAATATTTCCTCGGCGTTGACGAGGATAATCCCGAAAGCTCCAAGGTCGGCACTCACTTTTTGCCCGTTTATTCTTCCGACGGCAGCAAAATAGCTTACGGCCTTTATATGTTTGACTCCGGCAACTACGCCTTTAACGAAGACGGCGAAGAGGTCGGCTACGACTGCGTGGACGAGGAGCAAATTCAGTGGTACAAAGACAAGAGAGACGGTCTTAAGGAAGAAACCGGAGATTACGTGCCCTCAATCGCTTTTCAGCACATAGTGCCGGGCGAGGTTTATGACAACGTTTACTACCGCTCCGCTGTCAATCTCGGCGAGCTCGGCAGAAGCTTTTACGGCAACAACTACACTTTCGTGCCGAAGCTCAACAGATTCAGCGGCTTCTTAAACGAGCCTCCCTGCCCCGGCTATTACAACTACGGCCAGATTGACGCTCTCGCTGAAAAGGGCGACGTTCAGGCTGTGTTTGTGGGCCACGACCACGTGAATTCCTACGACGTTGTCGCAAACGGCGTTCACATCATCAACAGCCCCGCCATTACCTATAATTCATATTCCTCAAAGCTCAACCAGGGCTGCACTCTCATAGAGATTGATGAGAGCACTTCTTCATACAGCAGAGAAGTGATAACCGTTAACGCCCTTGCGCTCGAATATCCCGATTATGCCGAAAAAATAGGCGTGAGCGCATTCACGGCGGGAATGTATGAAACGCTCGGCAATCTTTTGCTCGCTTTAGGCAAAGCGTTTGCGATTTTCGGCACGATACTCGACTTTTTAGGAGCAAAATAATATGATAAAGCACATAGTTTGTTTTAAACTCAGAAACAGAGACGACGCCGAAAAAGCGGTGGAAATGCTTGAATCAATGAAAGGCATGGTGCCTCAGATAAGAGACATTGAGGTGGGCAGAGATCTGCTCGGCTCTGACAGGTCTTATGACGTTATATTGCAGGTGACGGTCGACTCCCTTGAGGAGCTCGAAAATTATCAGAACGACGAATTTCATTGCCGCGTGGTTAAGCCCTATATGCACAGCATAAGAGAAACGAGCGTTGCGGTGGACTACGAGATTTAAAATATGCAGCTGCTTGAAATCGACAAAGAAAACTACATAGGTCAGGCGGACCCGTTCATATTTGAAGACGGCGGCAGGTTTTATATCTATACGACCGGTCACGACGGCGTTTACGCTTATTCCTCCGACAGCCTTTTATCGGGCTGGAAGTTTGAAGGCAAAGTGTTTACCTACCCCGGCGTTTACGATTTCTGGGCGCCGAGCGTCATAAAAATCGACGGCGTTTACTGCATGTATTGCTCGTTTGAGTTTTACGGCGACACTCCCGACGAGGGCGGCCACAGGCAGACGATGCACGTTTCATGCGCCGACAATCCTCTCGGGCCGTTCAAAAACGCGAGGCAGCTCCTGCATCCGTTTTCCATAGATTCCCACGTTGTAAGCAACGAGGAAGGGCTGTTCATATTTTACTCAACCAACGAGTTTCATTCCGAAAGGCCCGGCACTTACATTGCAGTTGACAGGCTGCTCGACCCGTTTACCGTAAGGGGAGAGCCGGTAAAGGCGATAGTGCCGACCCTTGACGAAGAGATTTTCAGGCGCGACCGCTACGAGCCGGGAGTTCACTGGCACACCGTTGAAGGAGCGTTTTATTTCAGAGAGGGCGGCTGGCAATATCTTATGTACAGCGGCTCCTGCTACGAAAACGAAAACTACTTCATCGGCTACGCGAGAGCGAAAACGGATGAAAAAGACTTAACGAAGGTAAAATTCGAGAAGTATCCCGACCCGGAGACATATTCTCCCGTGCTTTTCAGCAACGAATGGGAGGAAGGCGCAGGCCATCATTCCATGATAAAGCACGGCGGCAAATGGTATGCCGTTTATCACGCGAGAAACGCCGAGGAAGACGGCCTTTCGGGCGACAGAAGAAACGCCAGAATTTGCCTTATGAGCGTTGAAAACGGCGTTATCAAGGCGCTGAGAAAGCAAAATTCAATCTGAAATATCGGGGCTGCGATGCCGAAAAGCGGTTTTGCGGCCCCGATTTTGCTTTTTTCAGGCAAAAAATAGATAAATTTCACAGATTTAAGATAAAAATGTGAAAAACTTCTTGACAATGTGCATAACATATGATAGTATATAGTCGAAGAGAGGGAAGAAAACCAAATACCTCTCATTAGATATACCGACTATAGGCAGAAATTTTAAAAAGGAAAGGCGGCGGTACCGATGTTTGATGCTTTCGTTGGTCTCGCAGCCGTCCAGCTTGAGAGATAATAAGCCGGCGTATCCCGAGCGGAGCCGGGCGGTCCTTACAAGGACAGAAAAATAAGCTGACGGCTGCGAGGGGTCACGGACAATTGAATATCAAAAACAGTGAAAGATTGTGATTCCAATGTTTGATTGAGGTTTTTTCACATATATCAAACGAAATGACTCTTAACTGACAAAAAGACAGCACCGATTAAAAACCGGTGCTGTTTTCGTTTTGTTTTAAATCTTTATTTCAATTGGGTTAGGCGCTCCGAGAGCGATACTTTGCTCATCCGGCAGCGACGAGCCGACAAACAGCGTGACCTCGCCGTCGGGCTCCATTCTTTCGCCGCTCTCGAGCACTGCTTTGAGCCAGTATTTATCCGCCGAAACTTCCGCCGTGACCGTTTCGCCCGCTTTGATATCGACCGCTTTTATGCCGCAAAGCTGATAAATCGGCGTTTCGGTTCTTGAGTCGGTGAATTTGCCGTAAACCTGTATTTTTTCTCTCAAGTCGTATTCGCCGCTGTTTTTGACGGTTACCTTGAGCCTGATTTCGTCCTCGCAGTTTTCGCATACGGCAGCGTCAACAAATTCCGTCTTTGAGTAGGAGAGACCGAAGCCGAAGGGGCGGATAACGGGGCGGTCAAAAAATCTGTAGGTGCGGTTTTTCATTGAATAATCGGTGAAATCCGGCAGAGCCGTGTCGCCTCCGTAAAGCGTTATCGGCATTTTGCCGCAGGGTGAAAATTCGCCCGCTATTGCCTGAGCCGCCGCAAGGCCGCCCTGAGCGCCCGGATACCATGCGTAAATTATTGCTTTCGCTTTTTCGATAATCTCGTCGCCGGGGTCAAGGCTGCTGCCGCAGAGCATGAGCAAGATAACGTTTTCGCAAAGCTCGCAAACGGCTTTTGCCATTTTTTTCTGAGTGAGAGGCAGGTCGATGCCGCTCTTGTCGCCCGTTTCACCTTCGCCCTCATAGTTTCGGTCAAGCCCGAGGCAAAGCACGCAAACGTCGCTCACGCTCGCGACCGCCTGAGCGTCCGAAAGCAGATTTTTAAAGCCGTCCCAGTCGTTGGTGTTTTCGCTCGCGTATCCGCTGCCCTGCGCTACGCGTATTTCGGAATTTTTGAAAACCCGCCTTATTCCGTCCGCGACGGTCACGTATTCGCTCGCTCTGCCCTCGTAATTACCTTCGAGAGCGGTGACGGACATGGAATTCGGCCCGATAACGCCTATTGAGAGCTTTGCGTTTTTGTCAAGAGGAAGGAAGCTGTTTTCGTTTTTAAGCAATACGAGTGAGCTTTGCGCCGCCTTCAAATTGAGCGCCTTGTGCTCGGGAGAATCCACCTCGAGGTAAGAAATATCGGCGTAAGGGTTCGTTTCTTCAAATTCGCCCAAAAGCGCCCTTATCGTGAAGAGAGTTTCGCACGCTTCTGTTATTCTGTCTTCGTCAACGAGGTCTTTTTCGTAAGCCTCGTAAAGATATTTGAAATAATCGCCGCAGTTTAAATCGCACCCGGCGTTGAACGCCGCCGCGGCAGCTTCCGCAGGCGAATCGGTGTAATGATGATTTTCATAAATGTCGCTTATCGCGCCGCAGTCGGACACGAAATAGCCGTCAAAGCCCCACTGAGAGCGAAGGAGGTTTTGTATCATTTCGCCGTCGGCGTTGCATGGCACGCCGTTTAACCTGTTGTAAGCCCCCATAACGCCCGCGACGCCCGATTTAACGGTCTTTTCAAACGCGGGCAGATAGGTTTCCGCCATATCTTTTTTGCTCGCTTCGGCGTTGAAGCCGTGGCGAAGCGCTTCGGGGCCCGAATGAACGGCAAAATGCTTTGAGCAGGCGGCGGCTTTGTAAAATTCGCCGTCTCCCTGAATGCCTTTAATGAACGCCTTGCCCATAACGGAGGTGAGGCACGGGTCTTCGCCGTAGGTTTCGTGGCCTCTGCCCCAGCGAGGGTCTCTGAAAATATTTATGTTAGGCGACCAGTAGGTGAGGCCCTTGAAAATATCTCTGTCGCCAAACTGAACGCTCTTGTTGTATTTCGCTCTGCCCTCGGTGGATATAGCGTCCGCGATTTTTTCAAGAAGCTCGGGGTCAAAGGTTGCCGCAAGGCCGATTGCCTGAGGAAAAACCGTTGCCGTGCCGGCTCTTGCAACGCCGTGCAGCGCTTCGTTCCACCAGTTATATTCGTTTATTCCGAGCCGCTCAACGGCAGGCGAATTGTAAACGAGCTGAGAGAGCCTTTCGTCGGTTGTCATTTGAGAAACGATTTCTTTGGCTTTTTTTCTTGCCGACGATTTATCCATGCGATACACTTCCCTGTTTTAATTTAGTTTGATTTTTTCATATATTTATGGAGATGTCAACCGTTTTATGATAAAATCACAGCGGTAAAGAAAAAATATTCATCTTTTGCGAACGCATGACGGGCGTTTTTGCGTATAAGAAGTGAAAAGAATTCTTTTCACGTTTGGAGGCGATGCGATGGACAGCGGCGGCAAAAGCTACGAAAAATATCTCGGCGGCGACGACAAAGGAATGGCGGAGATTATAAACGATTACTTTGACGGTCTCACGCTTTTTCTTTCAAATTACGTTGACGATATTGAAACTGCCGCGGATATAGCGCAGGAAACGATGGTAAAGCTTGCCGTCAAAAAGCCGCGCTACAGCGGCAAAGCTTCCTTTAAAACGTGGCTTTACACGATAGGCAGAAACAAGGCCGTTGATTATCTGAGAAAAAACCGCCGCGCGCTTTCCGCGGAGGATTTATCCGGCGAGAGCGCGGACGAATTAAATCTCGAAAACGAGTATATCAAAAAAGAAAACGCAAGAGCGGTAAGGCAGAGCATGAAAAAGCTCGGCAGAGATTACAGGCAGGCGCTTTGGCTCGTTTATTTCGAGGATATGACGGCAAAGCAGGCGTCGGAGGTTATGGGCAAAAGCCTCTCGGCGACGCAGTCTTTGATTCACCGCGCGAAGGCGGCGCTCAGAGAACAGCTTGCAAAGGATGGTTTTACTTATGAAGACTCATGATGAAATATTTAACGAAGTAATAGAAGAAAGAAACGAATACGAGAAAAAAAGAGAGAAAAGAAAGTCGCTCGTTTTGAAAACGGCGCCCGCGGCTGCTTTTGCCCTTGCGGTTATCGCGGCGGCGGTGATATTCGGCAAAAACGCGGGAGAAATAAGAAAGAGCGACCCCGGCAATAATTCTTCTCTTTCGGAAAGCGTTCTCGCCGAAACGGATAAAGAGCAGAGCGGCGAAGTGTCATTTTCAGTGATTGACGAAACCGAAGAGGAACTCACGGAGGAAAGTATGCCGCCGGAATATAACGGCGGCGAAGGCGGCGCAAGAAGTAACGCTTCCCTCACTTTGCCCGACGGGTCGGGAGGCAAATCCGGAGGAAATATCGGAGGAAATATCGGAGGAGATGCTTACGGCGGCGATATTATCGGCGGAGAGCATGACGCAACGCGCGGCGATTCGGCGTTTATCAATATCGCGATTGACGGCGAGCTTCTCACGGACGAAGAGGGCAGAGCTTATCTTGAAGAGAACGAAGCGAGCATATTAAGAAGCCTCAAGTCAAGCGGCGTGGCGATGTCAAACCCGAAAATAGCCGACAAAGGCTACGGTCATCTCAATATAGACTTCGACGGCGCCCTCGTTTATCACAGCAACTTCAGAGATTATATCGTTTACGACGGCGACAGGGTCGTTTCGATAGTCACCCTGTGGAAAGAAGACGGCAAAATATATTCTTCCCCCTCATTCGGAGCGCCGTGGTTCAAAGATTATTCCGATTATCTCAAAGCCCATAAGGGAGAGGAGCTCGTTTACGTTTATTACGGAAACGCCGAGGTCATAATTTCTCCGGATGACAAAGCGTATTCGCCGATTTCCCAGCCCGACAGCTTCAATTACAAAGCCTGTCAGATGAACGTCGGCGGAAACGTTTACGTTCCATGACGGCGGCAAAACCGAACTTTAATATCCCGGCATAAAAAGCGGGGCGCGAGCCGAAAAGCTCACGCCCCGTTTCTTTTATTCGCTTTAGGTCAGCTTAATTCGTTGAGCGCTTCCGAAAGCTCAAGGAAAAATCCTCTCGTCTTATCCTTGCTGCTCAAAAGCCCTATCGCCTGGCCGTGGTCGCCCTTCTGAACGGGCATCACGTTCCAGATTCCCGTTTCGGGCTCTTCCGAAAAGTCATAATCAACGTGCTCCTCGTCAAACGGATAGGTTTCGGAAATCGTGTTGCAAAGCAGGTCGTTCGCGCGCCAGCTCTCGTCATAAACCTGCCCGGTGGTTTTGTCGGCATATTCCGGATAAAGGCAAATCCAAAGCCCCAGAGGAGCTATAATCGGATTGCCGGTAATATCCGGCAGCCTGAGCCCGGCAAGCCCTGTATCGTGAGTTGCGTCAAACGCGTAGGAGAAATAATAAATATTCGGGCTCGTTTCAATCATTCCGTTGAGCTTCGCGGTGCCGTCGGGAGTGAGGTCGTATTCGCACGTGTCGTCGGAATTTTTGAGGAAATTGATGAGCGATGAGAAATATTCGTCGCTGTCGCGCTCGCCCGGCGTGTTGGTTATGCCGAACTGCTCGAGGTGGAAATCGACGAGCCTGCCGTTAAACAAGCTCCTTCCGAGAGTGCAGCAGTAAGCGGCGCTGAAAACTCTGAATAATTCGTAAAGACCGGTGTCCCGAACGAACTTATAGGTCGTTGCGCTGTTATGCGGAGTGGCTATTGTTGTGACGCTGCAAACGAGATATTCCTTGCCCCCGGTGAAAAGAGGCGACACGTTTTCGCCGCTCGCGTTCACTTCATCCTCGCAGCCGTAGGTGAGCAGATAAGCGAGCATTCTCGCCGTAGTGCCGCCGAAGGAGTGGCCTATGAGATTGATTTTTTTGATGTTTCCGTCGGAGTTTCTTTCGCCCCAGCCTTCAAACAGAGGCTCGTCGTAGCTGCGCCCGTAGCGGCGGTGATTGTGAGCGAGAGAATGCGCCTCGCCGTAATCGACGACTGTGCCGGTGAGCTGAGCGTAAAGCTCGCACGCTCTGTCCCAGGCGGAAGAAATGGGCCCTACCGACGCGGAGTAGCATTCGTAACCTTCGCTTCTCAAATATTCCGTCAAATCACCCGTGGTAGCTCCCCAATAGGGAACTATGCCGTTAATGCCTTCTCCTCCGCCCCAGCCGTTAAGGCCGTGAACGAAGACGTAAGGATATTCGTTTTTATACTGCGCGGGAGCATTCGCCGTTTCCGCGCTCGAATAAACGGCAATTCCGAGGCTTGAGAATACTATGAGTGCGGAGAGAATAACGCTTGCGGCTTTTAAAAAACGTTTCATGTCTTGCACCCCTTTTATTTTATTTACCTCGAGGCTTTGAGCCTTTCGGCAACAAGGTTGTTTACGAATTCCAACACGTTTTCAGTGGGTATTTTCTCGTTTACGAGCTTATCTCTGGTGGTAATCTCGCAAACGCCTTCTTTAAGATTGCGCGGGCTTACCGTAACTCTTACGGGCACGCCGATAAGGTCAGCGTCCGAGAACATGGCGCCGGGCCTTATGTTTCTGTCGTCATAGAGCACTTCGATATTTGCCTCGTTCATCTTGTCATAGAGCTCGTCGGCAACGCCCTTGCACTCCTCGTCGTCAGCTCTCAGGCAGCAGATTTCCACCTGCCACGGAGCTATGCTCATGGGCCATATGGGGCCGTATTCGTCGTGATGAGCCTCGCAAACGCTTGCGGCGAGCCTGCCTACGCCTATGCCGTAGCAGCCCATAATGGGATATTGCAGGTTGCCCTCGGCGTCAAGATACTGCATGCCCATTGACTTTGTGTATTTGGTGCCGAGCTGGAAGATATTGCCTACTTCGATGCCTCTTGAAATGGAAATCGAGTGCTTGCCGCACTTGGGGCAAATGCCGCCTTCGATTATCTTCGCGAGGTCAACGTATTCCACCTCGCCCACGTCTCTTGAGATTTTGAGGCCTTTGAGGTGATATTCGGGCTTGTTTGCTCCGCATGAAAGGTTGTGAGTGCCTTTGAGCGAGAGGTCGTAAAGCACGGTGAATTTTTCACTGTCGATGCCGCAGGGGCCGATGTAGCCGGCGTAAAGCCCGCAGCCCTCGGTTATTTCGCCCGGATGAACGTTTTCGCCGAGATAATTCGTAAGCTTCGTTTCGTTAACGTCAAGGTCGCCTCTTATGAAAACTATCACGTATTCATCGGTCATATTTTTCTGGTAAACGACCGCCTTGCAGCTTTGCTCGAGGGGAGTGGAGAGAAATTCGCATATATCCTCAATGGTGTGAATGCCGGGCGTAAACACTTCTTCGAGAGGAGCGTCCTCGCCGGAGCAGTCGTTTTCGATTATTGACTCCGCGGCTTCCATATTCGCTCTGTAATCGCATTCTGAGCAAATGGCTATCGAATCCTCGCCTACGGGGGTGAGCAGCATGTATTCGTGCGAAACGCTGCCGCCCATCATGCCGGAATCGGATTTAACGGTAACTACCTCGGGAATGCCGCAGCGGGCAAAGATTTTATTGTAAGCGTCGTAGCACCTTGCGTAATATTCCTCAAGGTCTTCCTGCGAGGTGTGGAAGGAATAAGCGTCCTTCATTGTGAATTCGCGCACTCTGATAAGGCCCGCTCTCGGCCTGCCTTCGTCGCGGAATTTGGTTTGAATCTGATAAATCATGAAGGGATATTTCGTGTAGCTGTTGGCATATTCCCTCACGAGATGAACGGCGGCTTCTTCGTGCGTCATGCCGAGCACCATCGGGGAGCCGTTTCTGTCGCTGAATCTTGCCATTTCGCTGCCGATGCTCTCGTATCTGCCGCTTTCAGACCACAGTGACGCGGGCATAACGACGGGGAACTGAACCTCCTGGCCGTCAATGGAGTCCATCTCTTCTCTGATGATGTTTTCAATTTTTCTCGTAATGCGGCGAAGGGGCATATAGGAGGAATAAATGCCGTTTGCAACGCCCTTCATGTAGCCGCCTCTTACCATCAGAGCGTGGCTGTCTATTACGCAGTCGGAAGGTTTTTCCTTAAACCTTTCGCCTACGAGCTTGTCAATTTTCATGTCGGAATCAATCCTTTTTCTTGATAGTTTGTCGCTGAATTTTTTAAAATCCCATAATATTTTATTGCATAGGCGGTGCTTTGTCAAGGATAATGAGCGGGGCGGCGAACGAAATTTTAATAATTTCTTAACACTTTTTTATAACAAAAACATAAAATACAGTGTATTTAATGCTTGAATACCACAATATGTTCTGTTATAATACTATGAGAACTTTTTGTTTGTTATAGAGGGGCTTGACGGCAGCGGAAAATCCACTCAGGAAAAGCTTCTCGGCGACGAACTTAAAAAGCGCGGCAAAGAGGTAACCTTCATAAAGCTGCCGAATTACGACGACGACGCCTGCATTCTCGTAAAGCAATATCTCGCAGGCAGATTCGGCGACAAGCCCGAGGACGTAAACGCCTACGCCGCGTCTTCGTTTTACGCCGTTGACAGGTTCGTAAGCTACAACTGCTATTGGAAAAACGATTACCTTGACGGCAAAATAATTCTGGCGGACAGATACACAACCTCAAACGCCTATCATCAGCTCACCAAAACTCCGCGCGAAGAATGGAACGCTTATCTTGAATGGCTCGAAGATTTTGAATACGTGAAGCTCGGCATTCCGAGGCCGGACGCCGTTATTTATCTCGACATGCCCGTTGAGGTGTCGCAAAAGCTGATGACCTCACGCTATGAGGGCGACGAAAGCAAAAAGGACATTCACGAGAAAAACACCGATTATCTCATGAAGTGCCGCGAGGCAGCCGATTATTCCTGCCGCAAGCTCGGCTGGGTGAGAATAGAATGCGCCGAAAATTCCGAGCCGCTTTCGGCAAAGGAAATAAACGGCAAAATTCTCTCGGCTCTCGAAAATCTTATTTAATTCGAAGGGGAACGCCATGCTTTATATATTTTTTGCTCCCGGATTTGAAGAAACCGAAGCCATCGCTTCGCTCGACGTGATAAGGCGGGGCGGCATAGATATTTGCTCCGTCGGCGTGAGCGGGCGCAAAATAAAGGGCTCTCACGGCGTTGAGATAACCTGCGACATGCTCGCGGAGGAGGCGACCTTCACGGGGCTTGACGGAGTTATTCTGCCCGGCGGAATGCCCGGCACTCTCAATCTGCTCGAAAGCCAAACCGTAAACGACGCGATAGATTTCTGCTCGTCGCAGGGCAAAGCGATTTGCGCCATCTGCGCGGCTCCCATGATTTTGGGCAGAAAAGGCCTGCTTTCGGGCAAAGAAGCCGTATGCTTCCCCGGCTTTGAAGACGAGCTTAAGGACGCCGTTTTGAGCGATAAATACGCCGTTACGAGCGGCAATATAATAACCGCGAAGGGCATGGGAAGCGCCGTGCTTTTCGGGCTCGAAATCGTTAAATATTTCAAAGGGGAAAAGGCCGCCGGCGAGCTTGCCGCGACCTTGCAGATACCGTGACGGATAAGGCTTCGCTCAGAAAAATATGCATTTCTTCGAGAGCGGGTATCAGCCCCGAAGAGCGCGCGGCGGCGCAGGGCAAAATATGCGAGTTTTTGCTCTCGATGCCCGAATACAAAAACGCCGCTCTTCTGCTCTCTTATATCCCGACGGGCGACGAAATCGACGTAACGCCGGTCATTGCCGACGCTCTCAAAAGCGGCAAAACGGTCGCCGCTCCGGTCACTCTCGGCAAAAGCATGGAGTTTCGCGTTTTCCGCTCCTTTGACGAGCTCGAAAAAGGCAGTTTCGGCATAATGGAGCCCAAAAGCGAAAAAGCCGCCCGAAATTTTGAAAACTGCTTTTGCATAACTCCCGCGCTCTGCGCCGATTACGAATTTTACAGGCTCGGCTACGGCGGCGGTTACTATGACAGATTTTTTGAAGAGCAAAGCGGAATTTTCTCCGCCGCTCTCTGTTTTGAAAAACTGCGTTTTGAAGACATTCCGCGCGAGAGCGGAGACGTTCCCGTTGACTGCGTGGTCACGGAAAAGGAAATTTACAGGAGGTATTGCTGATGCCGGACGATCGTGAAAAAAACACACAGCCGTTCAAGGTCACGATTTCGGATGAGGACTATATGAGCCCGGATGAGCTTGACGAGCTTCTCAGCTCGCGCGAGCCGTCCGTGCCCGAATTCGGCGCGCCTTCAAAGCAGAAGTTTGAAGTGCATTTTGACGACAAGGACCCCCAGACGCCGGATTATGACGAGAGCCATCCGGAAAACAGGGGAGAGATATATTTTTCAAACGTCAAGCCCGTGCGAACGCAGGTGAATACGCAAACTTCCGGCAAGAAAAAGAAGAAAAAAGGCTCGGGCTCCTTTGCGCTGTTCCTCGCCGTTTTTCTCATCCTTACGGGGCTCATAACCGCTTACGCCATTTCCTGCGTTGAGGATATTTTTGCTTTCAGAAGAAGCGACGAAACGGTGACGGTAAACATTCCGAACGAGGCTACTACCGATGAAATAATAGATATTTTAGCCGATAACGGCCTCATTCAGCAAAGGCTGTTTTGCAAAACTTATTACAATCTCTTTTTCGCAATCAAAAATCACGGCAAGTCAAACGTGCAAGAGCCCGTTTATTTAAGCGGCGTTTACTATCTCGAAAAAAACGAAGGGCTTGAAACCTATCTGCACGATTTCCGTGAGGAGCAGACGGGTAAAGACACCGTTTACGTTTCCATTCCCGAGGGCTGGTCGATTTATCAGATATTCGACAGGCTCGAGAAATTCGGAGTCTGCAGCAAGTCCAGGCTTCTCGGCTCCGTTTCGGGCACGGATTTTGAATATGATTTCATTGACGAAATAGGCAACAATCCCAACCGCACCTTCAAGCTCGAGGGCTATCTTTACCCCAACACCTATGAATTTTACGTTGACAGCGACCCCAACAGCGTTTTGAGAAAATTCCTTGACGAGTTTGAGGTTGAGTGGACGGACGAATATCAGGAGCAGGCGGACAAGCTCGGCTACACGAAGGACGAGCTCATCATAATCGCCTCTATAATTCAGAGAGAGGCGGCAAACACCGAGCAGATGGCGGACATTTCTTCCGTTATACACAATCGCTTGAGCCACTCTATCTCGTGGCCCACTCTCGGGTGCGACTCCACCACCACTTACATCAACAATTTCATTGCTCCCAACGTGTCGTCCGCGCAGGCTACCTCCTACGCCCAGCGCTACAACACCTACACCAATCAGGGGCTTCCTCCGGGGCCGATATGCAACCCGGGCGACGACGCCATAAGAGCCGCGCTTTTCCCGAACGATACGAATTATTATTTCTTCCGCCACGATAAAAACGGTAAGATTTATCTTGCCGAAACACAGGCGGAGCATGACAGAAACGCAAACCTTGTGCTCAGAGTAAACAACAGCTGAGCGGCGGAGGAATAAGAATGCAGAAATACCCCGTGCCGGAAATACTCGCCCCCGCAGGCGACGCGGAAAGGCTTGAATGCGCCGTTAAATACGGCGCTCATGCCGTTTACCTCGGCGCGGACAGATTCGGCATGAGAACCGCAGCCGCTTCCTTCGGCGGGGATTCTCTCTCCGAGGCGTGCAAATTCGCCCACGAAAACGGCGTGAGAGTTTATCTTGCCTGCAACACTCTGCCGAGAAATTCCGAGATAGAGTCTCTCGATTCTTTTCTCGATTTTGCCGGCGGCAGCGGAGTTGACGCTCTCATCGTTACAGACGTGGGAGTGCTGACGAAAGTAAAAAAACGTCTGCCGGATACGGAAATTCACATCTCCACTCAGGCGGGCATCACAAACTACGCAAGCGCCCGCGCCTTTTACGACATGGGAGCAAAAAGAGTGGTCACCGCGAGAGAGCTGTCGCTTGACGAAATAGCCGAAATAAGGGCGAAATCGCCAAAAGAGCTTGAAATAGAGTGCTTCGTGCACGGAGCTATGTGCGTGTCGTTCAGCGGCAGATGCCTTCTTTCAAACTACATGACCGGCAGGGATTCAAACCGCGGAGACTGCGCTCAGCCCTGCAGGTGGAATTACGCTCTGCTCGAAGAAAAAAGGCCGGGTGAGTATTTCCCCATTGAAGAGGACGAAAGCGGCTCTTACGTTCTCAACTCGCGCGACATGTGCATGATAGAGCACATCCCCGAGCTTTACGGCGCAGGAGTAAACAGCTTTAAAATCGAGGGCAGAGCAAAGTCCGCTTACTACACCGCCGCCGCCGTCAACGCTTACAGAAGCGCTCTTGACGGTTTTGTGAAAAGCGGTTTTTCGCCCGATTACGAGTGCGAAGAGTGGATAAAGCAGGAAGTTTATAAAATCAGCAACCGTCAGTACTGCACCGGATTTTTCTTCACTTCCCCCTCCGAGAGCGCCGAAATTTATTACGGCGGCGGATACATAAGGCAGTGGGACGTTGCGGCGGTAACGACGGGCTGGAAGGACGGCAGAGTTTTCGCTTCTCAGCGCAACAGATTTTTTGAAGGCGACGAGCTCGAGTGCATGCTCAAGGGCAAAGCGCCCGTGCCGGTGAAGGTTCAAAATCTCAAAAACGGCGAAGGCGAAGAAATCGACAACGCTCCGCACCCGATGATGGAGCTGTCGTTTGACTGCCCGGTTCCTTTGCCGGAAGGAGCTTATCTGCGCAAAAAGAGAGAAGAGCCGTAACTTTAAAATCCGAATAAATCAAAGCCCTGCAGGGAGTGAAAGCCGGTTTTCACGCCCTGCTTTTTTGCCGCCCGAAACTCTCTTAAATAAAAATTTATATTTAATCTGTTGACAAATAGAGTTTTATATTTTATTATACAATAACCGTGAAATTTCAAATTTTGATTTCCCGCTCTTTTTTGGGGAGCTTTTAAACGAAAGGATATATTATGGCAGAATCATTGACAATGCCCGTTGTCGCCCTGCGCGGCCTCGTGGTGTTCCCGGAGCAGAGGCTTCATTTTGACGTAGGCAGAAAGAAATCCGTTGCCGCCGTCAACGCCGCTTCGGATGAAGGAAAGAGAATTTTTCTCGTCGCTCAGAAGAGCGTTTCAATTGAAACTCCCGCTTACGAGGATATTTACAAATACGGTGTGCTTGCAACGGTAGACCAGATTATCAGAATTCCCGGCAAAAACGGTCAGATTGTCCACATTTCCGTAACGGGCATCTGCAGAGGCAGAATTCGCTCACTCACCGATAACGGCAAATATCTCGAAGGCGAAGTCATGCCGCTCAGACCCAAAGCCGTCAGGGACGATGAGCTTGAGTATTCCACAGCCCTCGTTCGCGCCGCGAAGGATTCCTTTGCGGATTACGCCGAATTCGCGCCGAGAATATCGGACGATATTTTCACCGATATCGTTGAGCTTAAAGACCCCGGCAAGCTTGCCGACACTATAGCGGGCAGCATTATGCTGGAGCTTGAAGACAGGCAGGCGGTGCTCGAAACCCTCGACCCCGTGCAGAGGCTTGAGGATGTGAACGTGCTGCTGTCGGAAGAAGCTTATCTTTTGTCGCTCGAGGCTGATATTGAAGAAAAAGTCCATGAAAAAATGGATAAAAACCAGAGGGATTATTACCTGCAGGAGCAGATAAAAATCATATCCGACGAGCTTAACGGCTACTCTCCCGAGGCTGAAACGGCGTCTCTCAGAGAGAAGATAAACGCTCTTGACGCGCCCGATGCCGTCAAAGAAAAGCTGCTCAAGGAATGCTCAAGGCTTGAAGTGATGACCGCTTCTTCGCCCGACGCTTCCGTTTCGAGAAACTATCTTGAAACCTGCATTGAGCTGCCGTGGGGCAAATACTCAAAAGAATATTCCGACACCTCGAGAGCCCGCAAAATACTTGACAGAGACCATTACGGTCTTGAAAAAGTAAAAGAAAGAATAATCGAGTATCTTGCCGTTTCTTCAATAGCGCCCGATATCAAAGGGCAGATACTTTGCCTTGTAGGCCCTCCGGGAGTCGGCAAAACCTCAATCGCGAAGTCAGTTGCGGAGGCTACCGGCAGAAAATACGTGAGAGTCGCTCTCGGCGGCGTGCGTGACGAAGCGGAAATCAGAGGCCACAGGCGCACTTACCTCGGCTCAATGCCGGGCAGAATAATCGACGCTTTACAAAAAGCGGGCGCGGCAAATCCCCTCATTCTTCTTGACGAGGTCGACAAGCTCTCCTCCGATTACAAGGGCGACCCCACCTCGGCGCTGCTTGAGGTGCTCGACCCGGAGCAGAATTTTGAATTTACCGACCACTACGTTGACCTTCCGTTTGACCTGAGCAGGGTGCTGTTTATCACCACGGCGAACGTGCGCTCCGATATTCCCGCCCCGCTGCAGGACAGAATGGAGATCATAGAGCTCGGCAGCTACACGGCGGAGGAAAAATTCAACATCGCCAAAAAGCATCTTATCCCGAAGCAGATAAAACGCCACGGTCTGAAATCCTCTCAGCTCAGAATAACCGACAAGGCGATAAGAGAGATAATCGACGGCTACACGAGAGAGGCGGGCGTGAGAGCTTTGGAGCAGCAGATAGCCGCCGTTTGCCGAAAATGCGCCGTAAAGGTCATTGACGGCGAAAATGAGAAAATCACCGTTAAGCCCGAAAATCTCGAGCAGCTGCTCGGCTCCAGAAAGTTCAAAGAAGACGACTGTAAACTCGACAGCGAGGTGGGCGTTGCAAACGGCCTCGCGTGGACGAGCGTGGGCGGCGAGATGCTCGAAATAGAATCCGCCGTTCTCGGCGGCACGGGCAAGCTCGAGCTCACCGGCTCTTTGGGCGACGTTATGAGAGAGAGCGCCAAAACCGCCGTCAGCTACATAAGGTCAAAAGCGGACGAGCTGCAGATAAACGGCGATTTCTATAAACAGAACGATATTCACATTCACGTGCCCGAGGGAGCCACTCCCAAAGACGGGCCCTCGGCGGGCGTAACGATAGCCACTTCTCTTGTGTCCGCTCTGACGGGCAAGAAGGTAAAAAACGACGTCGCGATGACGGGCGAGATAACGCTCAGAGGCAGAGTGCTTCCCATAGGCGGCCTTAAAGAAAAATCCATGGCGGCTTACAGAGCCGGAATGAAAGAAGTCATCATCCCTTACGGCAACATTTCCGACCTTGACGAGGTTGATTCAAAGGTCAAAAGCGAAATTAAGTTTTTGCCCGTTAAAACCGTTGACCAGGTTTGGAGAGAAGCGGTTGAGGGCTTTGACGGAAAGGCCGGTAAAATATGAGATTTGACACAACGGAGTTTGAAAGAGCCTACGGCACTTTCGCTCAGCTTCCGCCGTCCGGCAAGCCCGAGATAGTATTCGCAGGCAAGTCAAACGTCGGCAAATCTTCACTCATCAACAAGCTTTTTAACCGCAAAAGCCTTGCGAGAGTCAGCTCGACCCCGGGCAAGACGATAACGGTGAATTTCTTTAAGGGCGACGGAGTTTATTTCGTTGACCTGCCCGGCTACGGCTACGCCAAAAGAGACAAGGGCGAGCTTAAACGCTGGTCGGAGCTTATGGAGGGCTATTTCGGCTCGGGCAGAAACATCGCCCTCGTCGTTCAGCTACTCGATTTCAGGCATCCGCCGACCCGGGATGATTACACCATGCTCGATTTTCTCAAAGAAACGGGCATACCGTTCGTCATAGCCTTCACCAAATGCGACAAGCTAAACAAAGCTCAGAGCGAAGAGCGAAGGCAGGCGTTTAAAGACGAGCTCGGCGAATACGCCGCTCAGTCTGTTGAGTTTTCCTCCGCCACGGGACAGGGCGTTGAGGAGCTCAAAAAACTAATTGAAAAAGAAATTGAAAAATAAACTATTGAGGTGTTTTGAAAATGTACGTATCCGATTGCATTTCCGCAAATGAAAGAGGCCATCTTACCATCGGCAGCTACGATACCGTAGAGCTCGTGAAAAAATACGGTTCACCGCTCTACGCGTATGACGAAAACGAGATAAGAAAAAACATTAACGAATTCAAAAAATCCATTAATGACGAATACGCAGGCAACGGCCTTGTCGTTTACGCTTCCAAAGCGTTTTGCTGCAAGGAAATGATGCGGATATGCATGCAGGAAGGCATAGGCGTGGACGTTGTTTCCGGCGGCGAGCTTTACACCGCCCTTTCGGTAGGCTTCCCCACCGAGAATATCGTTTTCCACGGCAACAACAAAACCTATGACGAGCTCGTTATGGCGGTTGAAAACGGCGTGGGCAGAGTTATCGTTGACAATCTCACCGAGCTTGAAACGCTTGACACAATAGCGGAGGAAAAGGGCAAGAAGATAGGCGTTATGCTCAGAATAAAGCCCGGCATAGACGCTCACACCCATTCTTTCATAAAGACGGGTCAGATAGATTCAAAGTTCGGCTTTGCTCTTGAAACGGGCGAAGCGCTCGACGCTGTCAAGGAAGCCATATCAATGAAGTGCATCGACCTCAAGGGTCTTCACTGCCACATCGGCTCTCAGATTTTTGACCTTGACCCGTTTGAGCTTGCCGCAACCGTTATGCTCGACCTCTTTAAGCAGGTTAAGGACGAAACCGGATTTGAGCTTCGCGAGCTCAACCTCGGCGGCGGCTTCGGCATAAAGTATCAAAAGAACGACCGCCCCAGAGCTTACAGCGACTATATGCGCAAGGTTTCGACGGCTGTCAACAGCTATTCCGAGGAGCTCGGCATCAAATGCCCGTTCATTCTCATTGAGCCCGGCAGGTCAATAGTGGGCGCGGCGGGCATCACTCTTTACACAGTCGGCTGCGTTAAGGATATTCCCGATGTTCGCACCTACGTATCGGTTGACGGCGGCATGGGCGACAACCCGAGATACGCTCTGTATCAGTCCGCTTACGAGGTTATCTGCGCAAACAAAGCCTCCGAAAAGCGCGACTGGACCGTTACCGTTGCGGGCAAGTGCTGCGAGAGCGGCGACCTCATTCAGGAATGGACGAGGCTTCAGCCCGTTGAGCCCGGCGACATACTCGCCGTGCTTTCAACCGGAGCTTACAACTACTCAATGGCGTCAAATTACAACAGAATCCCCCGACTCCCCGTTATTTTTGTTAAGAACGGTAAGGCGAGAGAGGTAATAAAGAGAGAAACATACGATCAGCTCATAGAATGTGATGTCTGATTTCAAAAAAGACAGGAAGTGACGTTATGTTCAAAATTACCGAAATAGCGCCGGGAGTAAGACTTGTCAGCGTTAAAACGGACAAGTACAAAACGGCGGAAATCAACGTTGCCATGGCTTTGCCCATGGATGAAAAAGCCGCCGCGAACGCTTTGCTCATAAAGCTGCTCAGACGCTCCTGCAAAGCCTACCCCGATTTCATCGAATTTAACAACCGCCTTGCCGAGCTTTACGGCGCGAGCGTTTCGGCGAGCGTTTCCAAAATAGGCGACGCTCAGGTGCTTTCTCTTCACGGAAGCTGCCTTGACGACAGGTTCGCTCTTGACGGAGAAGCGCTCACCAAAGAATTCGTTTCGCTTTTGACGAGCCTTATATTCAGCCCGAACGTGAGCGGCAACAGCTTCGGCGCCGACAACCTCGCGAGAGAAAAGCGACTCACGATAGAGGAAATCCGCGAGGAGCTTGACGACAAGAGGGTTTACGCTTACAAAAAGTGCATTGAATATATGTGCGAAAACGAGCCCTACGGCAAGCCCGAAAAGGGCACGATAGAAGAGGTCGAAAAGGTCAAGATGAACGAGGTTTACGCCGCGTGGAAGAGACTGCTTTCGACTGCGATAATCCAGATAACGGCTGTCGGCAGCGTTGACGACAAAGAGATAACCAAAATCTTTAAGACGAAGCTCAAAAAAATCGACAGGCAGCCCTGCGAAATAGAAACGATTTTCTTAAAGAAGCCCCAGAGGTTCCAGAGGCACGAGGAAAAGATGCTCGCGAACCAGGGCAAGCTCGTTATCGGCTACCGCACCGGCATGGAAAATTCAAAAGACAATTACTATGCGGAAGCGGTTATGGCGGATATTTTCGGCGGCGGCACTTATTCAAAGCTTTTCACGAATATCAGAGAAAAGCAGAGCCTCGCTTATTACTGCAGCGCGCGCCTTATCGCGAGCAAGGGCATAGTAGTCGTGCAGAGCGGAATAGATTCCGACAAGGAGAAGCCCGTATCGGCAGGCATCATAAAGCAGCTTAATGAGGTGAGAGCGGGCAGATTTGACGACGAAACACTTTCGGCGTCAAAGAAGTCAATAAAAGAATCGCTCACTCTCGTTTCACCCGACGTTATCTGCTCTTTCTACGCCTCGCAGATTCTCGAAAAAGAAGTGCTTTCGCCCGAGGATATGGCGGCGGGCATTGAAAACATCACAAAAGAAGAAATATGCGCCGCGGCGTCAACCATGGTGCTTGACAAAATATTTATGCTCTTCGCGGAGCCCGGAGAGGTGGATGCGTAAATGAAAATCAACAAATATACGGACGAAGCCCTCGGCGAGGAAGTCTATACCGCCACGCATTCATCGGGGCTCGAAATAAGAATAATGCCCAAAGAGAATATCGACTCCGTTTACGCTATTTTCACCGTAAACTACGGCTCGATAGACACTTTCGTTAAGCAGGAAAACGGCTCGTTCAAGTCAATTCCCGAGGGCACCGCTCATTTCCTTGAGCACAAGCTTTTTGAGAGCGAAGAGCTTGACGCTTTTGAGCTTTTCCAGAGAACGGGAGCTTACGCAAACGCTTACACGAGCTTTGACCGCACGGCTTATCTCTTTAAGGGGAGCAGCAACGTCCAGGAGTCTCTCAAATATCTGCTCGATTTCGTTCAAAATCCCTACTTCACTGCGGAAACGGTGCAGAAGGAGCAGGGCATAATCGGGCAGGAAATCAGAATGTATCAGGATTTGCCGGACTGGGAGGTTATGTTTAACCTTCTCAAAATGCTTTATGCCGAGCATCCGGTGAGAATAGACATAGCAGGCACGCAGGAGTCCATCGCCAAGATAGACGACAAGCTGCTCTATGAGCTTTACGAAACGTTTTACAATCCCTCCAATATGTGCATAACTCTCGTGGGCAAGGTTGACCCCGACGAGATTTTCGGCATCATCGACAAGAGCATTATCCGCAAAAAGAAAGCGGTGCCGGAGAGAAAGTTCGACCCCAAAACTCCCGCTTCAAAAGAGAAGTATGCGGAGAAGCATCTTTCGGTGGCTTCAACGCAGTTTTTGCTCGGCTTCAGAGATGAGCTCGAAAAGCCTCTGCTTAAAATTGACGACGAATACGCCTCCGAAATAGTTATGGACGTGCTTTTCGGCAAAAATTCACCCTTCTTCAAGAAAGCGCTTGACGAAGGGCTCACCACCATGGATTTTTCGGGCTCGCTGTTTTCCGGCTACGGCTACAGCGCCTATATGATAGGCGGCCCGAGCGAAAACCCCGAGAAGCTTTCAAAGATGATAAAGGAAGAAATCACGAGAGCTCAAAAAGAGGGAATATCCAAAGAAGATTTTGAAAGGTCAAAGCGCAAGCTTTACGGCAGAAGCGTAAGAGAATACGACGATATAGAGAGCATGGCAAATCTGCTCACCTCGCTTTATTTCGCGGGCGACAAACCGTTTGACGAAATAAAGGCTCTCAGAAAGCTTACGCTCGCGAGAGTCAACAAGAGGCTCAAGAGCATCAACGTAAAGAAATCGGCGCTGTCCGTAATTTCACCCGCCGAATAAGGAGGATATAATGTCCGATTTTACTCAGGTCTATTTTAAAGGCCTTGAACACAGCTTCAACGTGCCGTCCATACTTGCAGGCTTTCATATTTTCGGCCACACCATAACCATTCATATGTACGGCGCGATAATAGCGTTCGGATTTTTGCTTGCCGTGCTTCTCGGCGGCAGAATAGCCTACACCTGGAAGATGAGCCTTGACAAAATGGTGGACGTGCTCATTTACGGCACCATTCTCGGCATGATAGGCGCGAGGCTTTATTACGTTTTGTCAACGTGGGATTATTACTCCGCTCACCCGGGCGACATAGTTAAAATCTGGGAAGGCGGGCTTGCCATTTACGGCGGTCTCATAGGCGGTCTCATAGGCGCGTTCATAGTTTGCAGGGTCAGAAAGATGAATTTTCTCAACCTCCTTGACTGCTGCGCCATATCCTTCCTCGTGGGGCAGGGAATAGGCCGCTGGGGCAATTTCGTTAACCAGGAGGCGTTCGGCACGAACACCGACCTTCCCTGGGGAATGTTCAGCAAAAAGACCATGGAATATCTTTACTCGCATTATGACGAGATAACCGCGAGGGGGATTGATATAAACCCCGCCGGATACGTTCACCCCACGTTTCTTTATGAATCGATATGGTGCCTTCTCGGCGTGCTCGTGCTTTATCTCGTTTGCCGCAAGTTCAGAAAATTCAGCGGCCAGATGATATTGTGGTACGGCGTGTGGTACGGCACGGAAAGAGCCGTTGTCGAAGGCCTCAGAACCGACAGCCTTTACCGGCATACGTACAAGCCAGCTTCTTTCAATAATAATCGCCGTTGTGAGCCTTGCGCTGCTCATTTATTTCACGCGCAAATACACCGAAAATCCGAAGCCGATAGACGGAATAGACTTTTTCCTTGAGCAGGAGCTTAAAAAGAAGGCGTCGGGCGACGGCGAAGCCGCGGCCGAAGAAGACGCGCCGGAAGAGGAAAAAGCGGATGAAGACGGCGAAAGCGAAAACGGCGATATGACAGAACTGTTTTCGGGCGAAGACAATACCCCCGACAGCGGGGAAGCAGCAGAGGTTGATGACAATGGCAGTGATAATTGACGGCAAAAAGGTGCGGAATGAAATTATCGCTCAGATGAAAACAGAAGTGAGCGAGCTTAATTCAAAAGGCGTTTATCCCTGCCTTTGCGTTATAATCGTGGGCAACGACCCGGCGTCAAGAGTTTACGTAAACAACAAGAAAAAAGCTTGCGAAGAAATCGGCATTATTTCGAGAGAATACGCTTTGCCGGAGGAAACCGAAACGGAAGAATTGCTCTCTCTGATAGACGAGCTTAACGCCGACGACGCCGTCAGCGGAATTCTCTGCCAGATGCCCGTTCCGGGGCAAATCAACTCAAGGGCGGTGCTCGAAAGAATAGACCCCTCCAAGGACGTTGACTGTTTCCATCCGTTTAACGTGGGCAAGCTCGTGCGCGGCGACAACGTGATGCGCCCCTGCACTCCCGCGGGCGTTGAAACTCTGCTTGACTGTTACGGCGTTGAAATAGAGGGCAAGAGCTGCGTTATAATCGGCAGAAGCGAAATAGTGGGGAAACCCATGTCGCTGCTTATGACAAACAGAAACGCCACCGTTACCCTCTGCCACTCAAAGACCGAAAACTTAAAAGACGTGACGAGCAGGGCGGATATACTTGTGGCGTCCGTCGGCAAACCCCGTTTCGTCACGGGCGATATGGTCAAAGAGGGCGCCGTTGTGATTGACGTGGGCATTAACAGAGACGAAAACGGCAAGCTCTGCGGAGACTGCATTTTTGACGAGTGCGAAAAGAAGGCTTCAATGATAACTCCCGTGCCGGGCGGCGTTGGGCCCATGACCATATCCATGCTCATGCGCAACACCATAACGGCGGAGAAGGTCAGAAGGAACGTTGCCGACTGATTTTGTCATTATCTCACGGCTTTTGCTCATATGAGCCCGAATATGTATATACCAATGTAATATAATATATTCAATATATTTAAACGGCAAAAACAAAGTTCGGCAAAAAATATTTGACATAGCGCAATTTAGGTGCTATAATGTGCATTGCCGCTTGTCAGGGGCGGGTGAGTTATGCCCAAAATTGCTTAAAGGCAAGCCCTGTGGCAGCGAATCTTAATAAAGGAATGGTAATTCTAATGTACGCAGTTATCGAAACCGGCGGCAAGCAGTACAAGGTAGAAGCGGGCGACGTTATCTACATTGAGAAGCTTGATGCCGAAGCAGAGAGCGAATACACCTTTGACAAGGTTATCGCGGTAGGCACCGACGACGGCATAAACGTGGGCGCTCCTTATGTTGACGGAGCAAGCGTAAGCGCCAAAGTCATCAAAAACGGCAAGGGCAAGAAGATCACCGTTATGACCTACAAGCCCAAGAAAAACGAGAAGCGCAAGATGGGTCACAGACAGCCCTACACCAAGGTAGAGATCTCAGCCATCAACGCGTAAATTTTCGCGATGACTACCGTAAAGTTTTTTTCGGAAGACAACATCATAAGAGGCTTTGAAATAAAAGGTCACAGCGGCTTTGCCGACAAGGGCGAAGACATAGTGTGCGCCGGCATTTCATCGGCGTCGATTATGGCGGCGAATACCGTTACCGACGTTATCGGAGCGGATGCGAGCGTCATAGTTGAAGACGGATATATCCGCCTTTATCTTAACGAAAGCGACCCGTCAAGCGAAGCGGTGCTCAAGGGCCTGAGCCGTCATCTGAGCGGCATTTCAAAGCAATATCCGCAATTTGTAAGAATTATTCTCGGAGGTGTAAAGAATGATTAAAATTAATCTTCAGCTCTTCGCTCATAAAAAAGGTATGGGTTCAACCCGTAACGGCCGTGATTCCGAATCTAAGAGACTCGGCGCCAAGAGAGCGGACGGTCAGTTTGTGCTTGCCGGCAACGTGCTTGTAAGACAGAGAGGCACTAAAATTCATCCCGGCAACAACGTAGGCATCGGCTCGGACGATACCCTTTATGCTCTTATAGACGGCAACGTTAAGTTTGAGCGCATGGGCAAAGACCGCAAAAAGGTCAGCGTTTACGCAGCAGAGCAGTAAAATGCAAAAAATTACGGCAGAGGATTTCTTCTCTGCCGCTTTTTTTTGTTTTCAGCGTATTTTGATTTTCAGCGAACGTATTTTTTGACAGTGTCAAAAATCAAGTCGGGGCAGCGCGAGGTGATGTTATCGGGCTTTCTCTCGAGCGCGAATTTCGCGGTTCTAACGCTGTTAACGGTCCAGACGGAAACGAGCAGACCCTCTTCGTGCGCTTCTGTCACAAGGCGTTTGCTCAGGCCTCTGTAATTGGTATTTATGCCTATCGCTCCCAATTCGCGAGCTTTCTTAACCGTTTTCTTTATGCCGAAAATTCGGCTGCACGAAGCGTTGAGATAGTAAGGGATTTCGGGAGCTTTTTCTTTTGCCGCCGCCACGTCCTTTTCGCATATGCCCGTGAAAAATATGCGGTCGGCAACCGAATATTCCTTCGCGAGACCCGGCACTGTTTCAAGGTGCGACGTGTCTTTTACGTCAACGTTTGCCTTTATGCCGGGGTGAGAGGCGAGAAACTCAAAAACGTCGCTCAGCGGGCAGTATTTTTCGCCCTCTTTCACTTTGTCGTGCGAGAGCACGGGCAAACCGAGAGAGTCGAAGCTTAAGTCAATCTCAACCATTTGCGCGCCGGCTTTAACTCCCGCTTCCATAGACTCAACAGAGTTGTCGGGCAAGCCCATACAGCCCGAATGAGCCGTTACCGTCAGATTTTCAAGCCCTTTGCCGCTAATGAATTTTGCCGCCATTTTATCACCGCTGTTTCTCTTTTATTTTAGTTCATTATATATCCGTATCCGCATTTTTTCAATATATAAATCGCCTTTTTGACCCTCCTGTGATAAATATTGCTTTTTTTGAGCCGCGGTATTATAATTATCTTAAAGCGATTACCCGAATTTTTAAAGTCAGGAGCTTTGAATATGTCCGCAGAAATTATCGGAGCAAAAAACGAACCCTTAAAAATACAGTTTATCACCGACGTTCATTATTACGCGAGAGAAAACGGAACGGAAGGCAAGGCATACGAGCGCGACGAAGCGAAGAGCCAGCAGGTCATTAAAGACAGCGACCTCGTAATTGAAAAAGGTTTCGATATGCTTTGCGAGGATAATTCGACCGATATAGTCGTGCTTGCGGGCGACACGACGAGAAACGGCGAATACAATTCTCACGAGGGCATAATCAAGCTGCTGTACAAGCTGCGTGAAAAAGGCAAAAAGGTTTACGTTATCACCGCCACTCACGATTATCAGAATGACGGAATGGGCATTGGCTTCAAGGGCGACGAAAAAATAGGAGTGCCCGCCGTTTCCGACAGGCACGAGCTTTGGAAAATGTATTGGGATTTCGGGCCGTCCGACGCCATATCAACTCATGAGGAGTCAATGTCTTACGTTGCTCAGCTCGCGCCCGGATACAGGCTTTTTGCCCTCAATGACGACACTAACGGAAAGCCCGAGGGCGAAAGAGGCTCGGGATATTCCGATTCCTGCATGAAGTGGATAGCGGAGCAGCTTGAAGACGCGCGCAAAAACGACCAATACGTGATAGCGATGACTCATCACCCCATGATTTCGCCCTCGCCGTTTTATTCAATAATCGGCGCGGGGGATATGCAAAAAAATCACGAGACCACGAGAGAAATTTTTGCGGATTCGGGGCTTAACTGCATGCTGACGGGTCACACCCACATTCACAACGTAAGCAGCGTTAAAACCGCAAAAGGCAACACGTTTTATGACATTTCGTGCAGCGCTCTCATTGGCTGCCCGCCGAATTACAGAAACGTGACCTTTGACCCGAAAAACGCGCGAATAGAGGTCGAAACGGTAACGATTACCGACGTGCCGGGCGTTGACACGGGCGGAAAATCCTTTGATAAATACATGGAAGGCTTCTTCTTCGGCATGGTGAGAGAAGTCATTTGGGCAATGGGCTACGATATTGACAAGCTCGCCGAGATGACTCCCGCGTTTTCAATTCCTTCCGAAAAGGTCTATAAGCACAAGGCGATAATAAAGCCCGTCGGCAAATTCTTAAACAAGCTCACTTTTAAGAAGATTTGGAGAGTGTGCAAAAAAGAGAGCGGACTTTCAAAGAAGGATATTGAGGATATAAAGGATAACAAGGTTGTCGATTTCATAGTTGAGCTTGTCAAAAATCTTTACTGCGGCGACTCTCCCTACACTCCCGACACGAGAGAGTACAAGCTGACTTGCGGATTTTTAAACGTTGTTGACGGCTTTTTGAAAACGATACGGTTGCCCATAGGCAAATTCATAAAGGGCGCCGAAAGTGTGAGAAGCCTCGTTGAGCCTCTTCTCTGGAAAGACGGCTTTTGCGATGACCATGCCGTTTTGCCCGTTTATCCGCTCTACGGCGACGATAATCCCGCTCCCGAAGAGCAGCCGAAAGAGAAGAAATATGAAGACACCGTTAAGCAGAGCAAAAAGGGCCCTCTCGTTTTGCTTCTCATCATTCTCGCGCTGCTCGTTCTTCTCGGCGCTGCCGCAGGCATAATAGCGCTCATAGTTTGGCTCATAACGCTGCTGTTTTAAAAATCAGGCAAAAGAAAACCGCCCCGCAATAATTTGGGGCGGTCTCTTTTTCATCTCAGATCAGTTCTCGTCCTGCTGCTGAAGCTTTGCAAAGCACTCGCTGCAATAAACGGGTCTGTCCTCGCGCGGCTTAAAGGGAACTTTTGCAACTCCACCGCAGGAATCGCAGGTTGCTTCAAACCATTCGCGCTCTCCACGACTGGCGTTCTTGCGCGCGTCGCGGCAAGCTTTGCAACGCTGGGGCTCGTTTACGAAACCCTTTTCAGCGTAGAATTCCTGTTCACCGGCGGTGAAAACGAATTCGTTTCCGCAATCCTTGCAGATGAGAGTTTTGTCTTCGTACATGATGTTACCTCGCTTAAAATTTTTTGCCCTTGGACGGAATCGCACCGTCACCTTTGTCTTTACAATGCTCTCTTTAAGCTACGTGGGCATATCTGAAACGCGAAAGTGTTGGCTTAATCGCGTTTACCTGCTTGATTTTTCTTTTCGCGATATTTCTTTCTGATGCGCTGAATTGCGTTGTCAACCGCTTTTTCGGTGCAGCCGAGCTCATCGGCGATTTCGGAATAAGTCATGCCGTCAAGGCGAAGGGAAATAACCTTTTGCTCAAGCTCCGACATATTGTCTTCAACAAAAGCCTTCACGTCGATTTCTTCCTCGCGCCTGCCTATGCCGTTAACGGGGTCTCTGAGCTCTTCGCCCGTTTGGTCGTCGTCGATAATGTTAAGGGCGCTCGAAAGAGCTTCGTTGCCCGAGCCGGACGACGCGCGCAGAAACGCCTTTATGCGGTTTTCAATGCATCTGTCGGCGAAAGCCTCAAAGGGCACGCCTCTTGAAGGGTCAAAGTTTCTTACGGCGTAGAGAAAGCCTATCATGCCCTCCTGGGCAAGATCCTCGGGCGACGCTCTGAAATTACCGCTTGAAAGCTTTTTGCCTTTTGCGACGGCTGCGGGGGATATTTTGACTATCAGCTCGGACATCGCCTTGTCGTCGCCTTCGTTGGCTCGCTTTACAAGCTCACTGTCTATTTCGCCTTTGCGGGTTTCCTCAAGCATAAACTGCTCCTTCATAAAATTAGTATCATTATACACGAAAATTTCTCAAATGTCAATATTAATTTGTGCAATCTGTCGAAATTGCATTTTCTTAATTTTCAAGCAGGAAAATACCGTTAAAATAACCAAAATATTTCGATTATTTTATAAAATTAATCAAAAAACTCGGTACTTTACCTATAAAGTTGACATCTTCGGGCTGTCGGCGTAAAATAACAATATTGGAAATATTGCCGGGATAAAAAATCCTTCGGCAGCAATTTTAAAGATGTGCGCTATAAGCGCGAGGGAGAAAATAATGAAAAGATATCTGATTATCAACGCCGATGACTGCGGGCTTTGCGACAGCGCGAACGAAGCTGTTTTTGACCTTTTCAGGTCCGGCTGTTTAAAATCATCCACCATAATGATGCCCTGCCCCAAGGCGGAGGAAGCTGTGAAATTCAGCGTTGAAAATCCGCAATACGCAATGGGCGTTCATCTCACCATGACCAACGAATGGCAGGAAAGGTGGCCGTGGGGTCCTCTTACCGACGGCAAAACTCTTAAAAATGAGAGCGGCAGAATGTGGCCCGAAAACGAAGATTTCGAGGCGCACTGCACCTATGCCGAAACCGAAAAAGAAATTTACGCTCAGATAGAAATGGCTGAAAAGCTCGGCATGAAGCCCGTTCAGCTTGATAACCACATGGGCTCGCTTTACGGCATGAACGGCAAATATCTCATGCTGCCGAAGGTTTTTAAAATCTGCAAAAAGAAAAAATATCCCTTCCGCATGTGCACCACACCAAAGGACGAATTCTGCCCGGACGAGGTTTCGCTTTGGCTCTACAAGCTGTTTTGCCATATAAGCAAATTCCTGAGCAAGATTTACAGAGTGCCGACGCCCGATTATCTCATACTTACCGATCAGGTCGAGGCGCTCAAGCACAAAGAAACCTATGAGGAGTTCAGAGACGCTTTTCTTGAATTTCACGGCAAAATCCCCGAGGGTATTACCGAAACGTTCATTCATCCCGCTCTCGATACCGACGAAATGAAAAACATAACCGGTTCGTGGGAGAGAAGATATTGGGAATATCTGCTCATGAAGGACGAAAAGACGCACGAATTTTTCAAAAATAACGATATTGAGCTTATCAGCTATCGTGAACTTCTGGAAATGAAAGGGAAAAAGTGAGATAAACTGTTGACAAATCTTCCCTTATGTAATAAAATAACTTGAAATATTAAGAAAGGAAGCAAAACCATGTATTTTTGTAATAACTACTACTATTATTACTTTATATCGGCGATGGAGCCGCGCAATGGGTTTGCTTCTTTTTAACAGCAACTTTAATGCACTATTCCATCGCAGCTTTTGCTATGCCTGCGGTGGAATTTTTTGATATTTTGAGGTGATCAAATGGACGAGCTTCAAAGGGCGAGAGCCGTAATAAACGAGTGCGATGACGAAATTGCCGCCGCTTTTGAAAAGCGCATGCAGGCGGTAAAGGACATTGCCGCCTACAAAGCCCGCAACAACATTCCCGTTGTGGACGCGGGCAGAGAGAGCGAAATAGTTGAAAAAAGCTGCGAAAGAATAAGCGACGACGAGATAAGGCCTTATTTCGGCGAATTCATAAAAAGCGCCATCACTCAGTCAAAAAAATATCAAAGAGACCTTATCACCGCGAGGGATAAGACCATAATCACCGTAAACGCCGGAGAGAAGCCTTACGACATAACCATTGAGAGAGGCTCTCTCAAAAGAGCGGGAGAGATACTTGATCTTAACCGCAAGGCGCTCATAGTGACCGACAGCGGCGTACCGGCAATTTACGCCGAAACAGTCGCTTCACAGTGCGCCGAGCCCTATATTTACACGGTGCCGCAGGGCGAGAGAAGCAAAAGCCCCGAAACGTGGCAGGCTTTGCTCTCGTTCATGCTCGAAAAAGGCTTTTCGAGAAAAGACTGCGTAACGGCTGTCGGCGGCGGAGTTGTGGGAGATTTGGCGGGCTTTGCCGCTTCCGCCTATATGAGAGGGATAGATTTTTACAACGTTCCCACCACCGTCCTCTCCCAGGTCGATTCCTCAATAGGCGGCAAAACAGCCGTTAACCTTGATACTTTTAAAAATACGGTCGGCGCGTTTTATCAGCCGAAGGCGGTCATTTCGGATGCCGACACCCTGCTGACTCTGCCTGAAAGGCAAATTTCAAACGGACTTGCCGAGGCGCTCAAGGCCGCTCTGATTTCGGACCCCGTTATGTTTGAAATATTTGAAAGCGGCAGAGCCCGCGATGAAATAGAAACCGTTATCAGAAGGTCGCTGCTCTTTAAGAAGAGAGTCGTTGAGCAGGACGAAAAGGAGCAGGGCATAAGAAAAATTCTAAATTTCGGCCACACGATAGGCCACGCCGTTGAGAGCGAAGAGAATTTAAACGGGCTTTATCACGGCGAGTGCGTTGCTCTCGGCATGATACCGATGTGTTCTGACAGCGTGAGGGAAAGGCTGCTGCCCGTGCTTAAAATGCTCAATTTGCCCGTTTCCGTTTCGTTTGACAAAGAGGCGCTCGCGAGAGCCCTCAGCCACGATAAAAAAGGCTCGTCGGGCAAAGTGAGCGCAGTTATCTGCAGCGAAATAGGCACCTGCGAAATAAAAGAAATGACAAACGAAGAGCTTTCGGAAAGAGCGGAGATAATCAGAAAATAAGCCCACAGGGGAGGTAAAGACTTGAAAAACACGTTTGGAAACAGCGTTTGCGTCACCATTTTCGGCGAAAGCCACGGCAAGGCGATAGGCTGCGTTATAGACGGTCTCGCCCCCGGCATAAAAATAAGCGACGAATATATTGAGAAAAAGCTCGCTCTGAGAAGACCCGCGGGCAAAATATCCACCGCAAGGCGCGAAAAGGATAATTACGAAATAGTCAGCGGAGTTTTCAATTCCCGCACAACGGGCACTCCGCTTTGCATTATCATACCGAATGAAGACGTGAGGTCGTCGGATTATGACAGCGTAAAGCTGACCGCGAGACCCGGCCACGCCGATTTAACGGCGCAGATAAAATACCGCGGCTTTCAGGATTACAGAGGCGGAGGGCATTTCAGCGGCAGGGTTACCGCCGCGCTCGTTGCGGCGGGAGCCGTTTGTCAGAGCGCTCTCGAGAGCAAGGGCATAACTGTCGCAACTCATATTTCCGCGATAGGCTCTGTTAAAGACAGACGATTTGACCCCGTTTCTCCCGAAACGGACGGACTCTCCGACAGCGCTTTCCCCGTTCTCGACAAAGATGTCGAGGAAAAGATGAAGAGCGTCATAGAGTCAGCCGCCGCAAAAGGCGACAGCGTAGGCGGAGAGCTTGAAACAGCCGTTACGGGCATACCCGCAGGGCTCGGAGAGCCGTGGTTTGACACTGTTGAGGGAATGCTTTCTCACGCCCTGTTTTCGGTGCCCGCGGTCAAGGGCATTGAGTTCGGAGCAGGCTTCGGCTTTGAGAGCATGAACGGCAGCGAAGCCAACGACCCCATATCGAGCCTGGGCGGCGCTCCCGTAAC
>CAJOLX010000015.1 GCA_905235625.1 uncultured Clostridia bacterium | reverse complement strand
TGTTCAATCAAAAAAGTTTGTTCATTTTGCCGCTATACGGCTCTCTCGATTGTGCAATCTTAACGGATACTTCTATTCCGCTGTGTTTAAAATATGCTTTTCAAAATATTCTTTTTGCATTTCGGGCGTGCCGTAAACATAATCTGAATTATATATGCTGAAGGTAAAGTCAGCAAAATGCGTCTGCGTCAATTTCTCAAAATCATCTCTTGAGATATCAAATTCATCAACAAATTTCAGAATATTGAAATCTGCTGTACCACCGTATTTGTTTCTGAATTCATTGAATTCTTTCTCGCCCACATAATCAATCAGTGATTCACAGATTGTAAAGTATCGATCGGTATGAATGGTATCATCCTTGGGCTTGATAGTTACGCTGTTTTCTTCGGGAGCGATCTTTGAGGCCTGAATAAACAAAGGATCCTTGTAATAATCATCGGAAAACCAAACGTCCGGATTGTAGTATTCGATATTATAAGCATCAGGCTCAGCAAGTATTGAATCTTTATTATAGATTTTCCAATAATCCTCTTTCGGTATTCCGAAGTAATCCATAAATGCACGTCTGTTAAAATCTTCCGTCTTGAGAAACAAATCCGCATATTTGTGATAAAGACCGGGCTCAAAAGAATCAACATAATCCAGCAGCCAGCCGTCTATTTGATGATAATTATATATGTGATTACACGGTTCAAAATCTCCCCCAATTTCACTGTCAACAGTGTCTTGAGATTCTTCGACATCATTCGAATTTGATATACTCGTTTCAATATATTGATTAGTTAACTGTTCTGTCTGTTTTCCACATGCAAACAAACAGATAAGAAGAATAAACGGTAATAATATTGAAATCATTCTTTTCATTTTATATAACTCCTGATAATTTAAAATATTGCCTTAATAAACTTAAACTATCCCCTAACAATCGTATGATTTAAAATAACTAATAACACAATAACTGCAATAAGAATTACTAATGAAGCAATAACGGTTCGTCTATTGATTAGATAGCTCTTCATCAATGTGTCCTCCTTCTATGTAAATCAACTCATCACAGAGACTTATCAGCTCTTCTTTGTGATGAGATGCTATTATTATTGTAGCTCCCCTGTTTTTCTCTTCGAATATGATATTATACAGCAGTTTTACGCCCACATCATCAACGGCATTTGTAGGTTCATCTAAAAGTAAAATGTTCGGCTTTTCAAAAATTGCTTGTGCAATATTTAGTTTTTGTTTCATCCCAAGCGAGTATTTCTTTACCTTTTGGTCAGAATTAAGCCCAACGCGTTCCAAAGATTTAATAATGTCTTCATCTGTTGCTTTTTTTCTGATTGTTGACAAAAGCTTCAGGTTGTCAAAAGCATTAAAATTCGGCAACAATTCCATATTCTCAATTATTATCCCGCAATCAGGAGCAAAAGAAATATCTTTGTGCATTTCTTTTGAATCAATAAAGATTTTACCGGAATCGGGAACAATTAATCCTGCAACAGTTCTCAACAACATAGTTTTGCCGGAACCATTACAGCCATACAATCCGTATATTTTTCCATCCGAAAATGTATATGTAATATTGTCCAGCACAAGCTTTTTTTTGAATGTTTTTGTCACGTTAACAAGGTTTATCATTTATTTTTCTCCGTTATATCTGTTTTTTGGACTTTTCGCCATAAAGCGATTGAAAGTAACCCTACATATAAAAAAATATAAAACACAGTAAAGAAGCTGTTTTTAAAATCCGCAGCAAATATATTTAAATCCGACAGCATTACAGAAGGGAAAAAAACAATTTTTAAAACAGGAAGTTTGTTAAGCATCTCAAATTGAGAAACTGAAAAAACTAAATATACTGTTGTTATTCCTATTCCAAAAAATGAAAATATATCGGTTAAAAAAAGCAAAATTTGCATCAAAGCAATTGCTGTAAAGATGCTTTCTATAAAGAATGATACCAAATAGTTTAAGCTTATCGGACTAATAGAATAATTGTAAGCCGCTGTTGTAACAGAATAAACAAATGATAAAAAAAACATTTTTGACCATATAGCCCCAAAAAGTTTTGTTCTTGAACAAAACCTAATTATTCTGAGTTGTGTATAAATGGATTGCTTTTTTTCACGGTATGTAAAGATGAAAACCAATAACAGTATGAAAAGAGGGAATAACAACAAAAAAGTCTGAAATGAATCCGGTGAATTATATCCGGAGGAATATCGATAATCAAAAAAAGACAGCTGATATCTTTTTAACCCCATGAATTGAATAGTAATGCTTGAAAAAATAATGAAGTAAATCCATTTATTATTTTTCTTTATCAACGATAATATCTTTGTGTTCAAAACCATATAACCAAATTACAAAAGAACAAAGCGTCAAGCTGAGCTGTCTAATCAGTATTATTATTGTTTTCCGGCTAGATAAACAATCATTAAAAAACAAGTCATACATTAATGTATCCCGGCACGGAAACCAAATGCTTTCATCAATGCTATTTGCGATTCTCGCTTCGGTAAAAAAAAGCAAAAAGGTAACAAAGCATGAAATTTTTTTTGGAAAAAAATTATAAAACAAGTTCATCACAGCATAAGCGCGGGTAAAATAAAAAAAAGCAACAACGGCATTTAATACGGTCACCTTAACAGGAACTATCATCAGAACTTTTTTTATATCAATAAAATGCAGAGTATTGATAAAGCCAATCAAGATATATAAGGACACAAACAAAACGGTAAAAACGGCAGCTGCAATTAAATTACGTTTGCAAAAAGCAAATCTGCTTTTTTCTCTTAAAATCAATGAACCGTATTCACGATTTGATAAGTAGTTTGTTGCCAGCAAATAGGGAAAAAGTATTATACAACCTATATGTGTTAAATTATAATAATTTTGGCTGTAAAGATTAGTCAGCAATAAATATTCATCATTAAGAATGGTTTGCAGATCTTCAGAAGGTTTAACAAGCCACAAAGAATATGTTAACCATAAGATGTTTAAAAAGAAAAAGCCAATTAAAGCCAAAGCAAGACACTTCTTAATTTGATATGTTTGCATTTCGTTTCAGCTCCCATGAACAGCATATCCATGATAATAGAATAAATACCGTAACGGTAATCAGGTAAATTGGATAAATATAGTCTAAATCATATTCTGAAAACGGTTGTAAAGACAGCATAATTGATTTTCTTGCACAAACCGGAATAAACCAAAGGCATAATGTAATCGGATAAACTATATTTCTTTTTTTTATCAAGAGGGCTAATGAAGCGCCCAATAAGCCCAGAACTCCGGCAAGAAAAGCTGCTGCTAAATCAAAGCATATATTGGCTAAAAACGGATGTGACAAACTGACTCTTAATAAATGCCGCTTGTCAAAGTATGGAATCAGTTCATAAAAGGATGAATAGGTTGCTCCCGAAAACAGAATATAGGAAAACAACAGATTTAAAAATAACAATGCGATAACAAATATAAAACTGTAGAAAAAAGATTTTTTTATTTTTGAAAGCGCATAATGACGGAATCCGACTTTTTGACTTATTATCAAATTATAGCCTTTACTGTAATCTTCGAAAATATCGTCAGAAAAAAGATATAAAAGATAAACAGGAAGAAACCAGAAAAAAACAGCTGAAGGGTACATCGATAATCCGGTCAAAGACAAAAAGGTGTTAAACGCAGGATGCATTGGTTTCATTCCGTATGGAATATATATTATTCTTGAAACCAAGTCAAAAAAAGTTAACAAAAAAATCGATGAAAAGCACAGGATTTTAGAGCGGTCGCTTAAAATTCTCACAAGATAGTATTTATTCATGAAGATTAGCCTTTCAAAATTTTTTTCGAATTTTTAAACAATGAATACTAATGACAAGTTGAAAATCAGCTTGTCATTAGTATGTTCAATTATTTGTACCGTTATCCTTCATTTGAAATTTGGCGACCAATCTCTTCGTCCCAGTAACCGGATACCGTATAAGAGTTTGTAGTATTATTGTTGTTTTGCACACCGAGGCGAACATATTCACCGCTCGCTTCAGAGTATGCGAAATAATAATGAGCTCCTGAACCTTGAGCAACATTATGTTTATCGGAATATTGGGTATGAATTATTTTTGATGCAATCCAATATGTTGCTATAGTTCCTGTACCCTCCCCATTAAAAGTCATATTAACTTTCCATGGATTGTTAGTATAAATAGTAGTTCTTTCATAGGAATCTGATGAATAGTTACTTGACTGATTTGCTTTCATAGTAAAGCTATAAGGAAAATTATCCTCGCCCGCGAAAGCGTTAATTGAAAAAAGAACAGAACTAAAAGCAGAGACTATAATTATTGCAATTAATAATCTTTTTGTTTTCATAATGAATTCTCCTATCAATTTAATTTGTGTTTGCATTATACATCGCAAATTATACTTTGTCAACGATATATTTATTAGAAATGTATTTACAAGCAAATAGTTTTGTGGTAATATACGTTATATAAAATTTGTGGGTGAAAATATGGGACAATATATTGACGAATTTAAACGCGGAGCTACAGAATTGCTTGTGCTTCATTTGCTTTCAAAAGAGGATATGTACGGTTATCAGATCACTCATACTCTGGAAGAGATGACCGACGGAGGGTATACTCTGCTTGAGGGCACGCTCTATCCGATTTTATATAAGTTGGAAGACTCCGGATGCATTACATCATACGGTGTAAAATCCGGGGCAAGAAGAGTGCGCAAATACTATCATCTTGAGGAGCCCGGAATACGGCGATATAAAGAAATGTTGAAAGATTACAAATTTATAACAGACTGTATTTTCGGAGTTCTCTCGGAGGATAAAAGCCATGAGTAATATTGAAAAGGAAAAAACGATTTATTTACGGGAAATCAAATCACTGATGCTGTGCAAAAACAAACTGACAAAACAGTTTATTGCCGATATGTCGGAAAGCATAGATTGTTTTATTGCAGACAATAATGTTTCCGACTTTGCAGAAGTTATCGGTCATTTCGGCTCGGCGGAAGATATTTCGCGCTCGTTCTTGGCAAAAACCGATTTAGCATACATTGTTAAAAGGATGAAAATAAAGCGGATAATTTTGACGTGTTTGCTGATTGCTCTTGCCTTGTGGGGAGCAGTAGTGGGATTTGCTGCCATAGATACTTACAAAGAGAACCGCGGATATGGCGTTGAATCCGGCGCATTTGATTCTTCCGAAAGCCTTTATGAAAACTATACAACGGGAGAAAATGTAACTTAAGGCAATACAATTTATGGAGGTCAAGATCGTTATAAAATGACATTCAAGATGTAAGAGCCTTCATTTGCTTTGCGTACTGTTTGAATTTTTATCATAAATCACCTTGCGTTCGTAAAAATAACCCATCTCAGATTTACGCCGAAACAGGCGATAATTTGAGATGGGTTTTGAAATGGTTTTTAGATTTTTATTATTATCAGTACTTAATATATCAGTACTTAATATTATAAATCTCCATATAGTCTATAAGCTCCTGCTTATCAACTACCATCTGGATGCCGACGACCTTGCCCTGGCCCGAAATGGTGACGCGCATAGTCTGGTCGAGCGATACCACGTGATTGTTGGAGGGGTCATATACGAGCACTGCGGTGCAATCGTGATAAATGAGGTTGTAGCTGATTTCTTTCGCTACTGCGGAAACGATGCCGCCCTGGAGGGTTTCGTCAATTTCTTTCTTTGAAAGCGGGCTGAACACTGCGCCGTGCTTGCTGGGAGAGACTGTGCCGCCGTCGGGAGTCGGCTCGGGATTGGCTTCGTCCTTAAGAACTATAGTTATTTTATAATTGCCGTTTGAGAGCTCTTCGCACTTTGCGCTCTTAATTGCGCTCGTGTCGGTGAGCATGCATCCCATGGGGGTTTTGCAAACGGGCCAGGAACGCATGTTGTTGCCCTTCTCTTTGATTTCGGGGTCGGCTTTCGCGTCTTTTTCTGTAACCATGAAGTTAGCGGCAACCTTGAGAGCCGCGTTTACAACAGTGCCGCCCTTTGAAACCACTCTGGAATTGCTGTCGTCGGGAAGCACCTGATATTCAACCTTGTTGAATGCGGGAGCGTCCTTCTTAGCCTGATTCATAACGGCGGTGTAAGCCGCGAGAATTTCAGCGGTGGTGGAGGGCAGAGCGGGCTTTTCGGTTTCAGCTTCGCTTGTTTCCGCTTCGCCCGAAGTTTCGGTTTCGGATGCGTCTGTCGATTCGGCGTCGTCTTTGCTTTGCGCTTCGGTTGAGGACTCTTCGGTCTCGGAGGTCAATGACTCTTCGGTCACTTTTTCGGATTCCGAAACAGGCTCGGTGCTTTCGTCGGTTGCGGGTTTGCTGCCGCAGGAAGCGAGCGCAAGAAGCATGCTGACAGCCATAATTACGGCAATAATTTTTTTCATGCAATTCTCTCCTTTAACTTTATTTTCTCGTTTTATTGCAGAAAAATTTTAGTTTAAAAACCTATATCGGCTCAAAGCGTTCCGACTCCGAAAGAAGCCGGAACGCATTTGAGATTATTCCTTCTTAAGGATTATAAAATTTTAGCGTTAAACGGTTATCAGAAATTGATCATGTGACCTGTGAAGAGGTTGACAATTTTCGAAATGAACCTCATAAACGCGGTGGTGAAGTTGCCGAAGCCGTAAGAGGGAAGGCCGACTAAGTAGTGAAGCCAATGCTCCCAGAAATTGAGCTCGACGCCGCACTTATCACAAAGGAAGTCGTAATCGCCGTCCACGTGCGCCTGGCGTTTGCCGATCGTCTCGCCGCAGTTAATGCAGGTGCCGATATGATAGCTGCCGTCGGACGCGTCGACCATGTAGTAATAATCGTGTCCTTTGGGCATATCACCCGTTCTTGTCTGGGTCAATCCGCATCTTTCGCAGGATCTCGTTTCTTCACCGTATTCGGTGCAGGTTGCCGATTTGCTGGTTTTCCAATCCGACCAGATATGGCCGAGAGCGGGAACGGTTGTTTCTTTGACAACTTCGCCGCAATTCACGCAAATATAGCCTTCATAACCTTCTTCGTCGCATGTGGGGTCAGCGCTTACTCGCGTGGCTCCCTCGCTGACATGGTTGAGCTTAGGTATAACTTCATCGGTATATTCGCCGCATCTCGTGCAAATACCTCTCTGAAGACCTTCTTCGGTGCAGGTTGCCGGATTGATTATTTCGGGGTCTGCAAAGGTGTGACCTGTGGCAGAGCCTTCATCGGGAACAGTGCTGCTTACTTTGCCGCAGCGATCGCACGGTGCCGTTCTCGTGCCGTCTTCCGTGCAGCTTGCGTCGCCGTTAGGCTGATAGCCTGCTCCGTCCTTTTTGTAGTATTCGTCCTCGTAAATGTGGCCGAGAGGGTCGCTTTCTTCACGCGTTAAGATGCATATCAGCGCTTGCTCATCTCTGTTAATTTTTGGATTCAGTCCGTTGGCATTAACGATATCCGATAAATCTGAATCACTCGCAATGAGGTCATTCACAGTTTCAAGCGCACCGCTGTCAAAGCCAAATTCCGACCAAGCAGCAGAAATGGTGAAAATTGCGTAGTAAGAGATACCTGCGCCCGCCTCACAAGTAGCGGCGGTTCTCTTTGCTATTGCTTTATTCGTGGTCGGGTTTGCAAGTACAGCGCCCTTATCGCTGGGATTGGTATAAACCGTATAAGAAATGGATTCACTACAGCCTGTGCGTCTGCACTTAATCGTTAATGTGCAGGATTCATAATTATCGGCAAAGACAAAATCAACATACTCTCTTTCATCAGCAGAAAATGTATGATCATCAAACCAATAGTGACCGAGAGCAGGAATTATTACTTCCTTTGTTTCATCTTCACTCTCATGAACCGAGCACTTATAAACGTCTTTTCCGGTATCTACGCAGGACGGATCGGTGTGACTGATAATCTGCCATTGATGACCGGCAGCGTACCCGCAGACATCGCACATTTCGTCTTGGTTAGTGTCCTTGTGTTCGCCCTTTTCTTCGTCGATATGATATTTTTCTAATATATTACCTTCATCATCTTTAATAGTTTCCTGAATACCATCACTGTCTATTTTTCCGCAATAAGAGCAAACCTTCCAGTGATAGTTTGCGTCAGCTTCAAATCCGCCGATAAATGAATGTCCCCTGCCGGCACAATCGTGCGCTCCGCAAACTCTACAGAAACCGAGAGCATTGTATTCGTGTTCACCGGTAGCGGGAATTTCTATTGTTTCTCTGCTGATTTCTTCACCGCAAACGGAACAGTAAGTTACAACATCGTAGCTGCCCGCATCGCTGCAAGTAGGCTCAACTCTGTTTTCTTCCACTGTTTGATCTTCCGGTGTGTGACCGAGTGCCGGAACTGTTGTTATTTTAACAACTTCGTTGCATCTCGGGCAGATGTAGCCGGTGTATCCTTCTTCTGTGCAAGTGGGATCGGCGCTAACAGCTTCTGCGCCCACGCTGATATGACCGAGCGCAGGTATAATTTCGTCGGTGTATTCGCCGCATCTCGTGCAAACACCTCTCTGAAGACCTTCTTCGGTGCAGGTTGCCGGAGTGATTATTTCGGGGTCTGCAAATGTGTGACCGAGAGCAGAGCCTTCATCGGGAACAGTGCTGCTTATTTTTCCGCAGCGATCGCACGGAGCCGTTCTCGTGCCGTCTTCCGTGCAGCTTGCGTCGCCGTTAGGCTGATAGCCTGCTCCGCCCTGTTTATAATATTCATCTTCATAAATATGACCGAGAGCTTCCAGATTTCCGTCCGGGATAACTATTTCATGGGTAAATGTTTCTTTGCCTGAGGCGTCTACCTCTGCATGACCGGAAGTGGAATCCGGGCAGACGATTTTAAACTCCGCAACATAAGCCTGACCGGAACCCGCTTCACATGAGGGCGGGACATAGCCTACGGGGCTTATTTTACCAATGCTGTTGGGCTCCTGATAAACTGTATAAGAAAGTGTTTGACCGCATTCGGGCCTTCTGCAGCGGAAGGTCATCGTGCATGAATTAAAGTTTTCATCGTTTGAAAAAGTTACATACTGCGGATTTACGGAATTAGAGTCATCATACCAATAGTGACCGAGCTCTGCGCTTGTGTACTCATCATACTGATCGCCGCAGTTACGGCACCTGTAAGTGTCATAACCGCCGGAAGTGCAAGAAGGCTGAGTTGTTGAGAGCTTTCTGTAGTCGTGATAAATGACGGTCTCTTCGCTGATAATCTCATCACAAACCGTACAGCGCACAATAGTTTGATGATATCCGTCAGCGCCTGTTGTCATTGGAACATCAATTTCTTCAGGGACACCGGCATTATGACCTGTAGCAGGAATATAAGTAGTTTCCCTGCTTATTTCTTCACTGCAAACCGTGCAGTAAACAACCGTATCGTAGCTTCCGTCTTCTTCACAAGTGGGCTCAACCCTGTTTTCCTCCACAGGAGTGCCGGGCGTATGACCGGGAGCAGGAAGTTCAGTTGTTACTCTGCTTATTTCTTCACTGCAAACCGTACAGTAAACAACCGTATCGTAGCTTCCGTCTTCTTCACAAGTGGGCTCAACCCTGTTTTCCTCCACAGGAGTGCCGGGAACGTGATTGGAAATTACATAACTGCTCGTTCTGACATCTTTATAAACCTTTATCCTGTTTGATTCTCCGCCTTCAGGCACATTAAATGTTGCTTCATACTGCACCGAACCGGGCTGACAGGGAGGTCCTGCCAAATCTTCAAGCAAATCAATCTTGCCGGATGAGGTTTCTTCAAGATTTTCCACCCTGACAGATACCTCCGTACCGCATCTTGCGCAGGTGAAGGTTCCCGTCGCATAAACATAAGGAGAAGATGACTGCGAATCAAGCCCGTTCCACTGAATATCAACCTTATCGGGAGCAAAATCAAAATAATGACCTAAAGCTAAGGTGTGACCGTCGATGATTTTGATCGTCTTATAAGCTTTGCCGCTGGAATCTTTTATTACATCGCCTTCAACAATTACATTGTCGCCTTCGTAGGTAACAGCTTGCAAAGGATTGCCGTCTTCATCGCTGTTAAAGCCGTCGGGATTAAATCCGCACGTTGCGCAATAATAAGTGTAAAAATCTCCCGAAGTGCAGTCGGCATCCTGATGATTAAGCAGAATCCACGTGTGAGTGTCTTCGCCGCATCTGTCGCAGGCATGGTCTTGAGGATTTTTGTCTATGTGCGAATCTTCGCCGCAAAGGTCGCATGAGCAGTCCTCATTCTCATCCACGTGACCGTTCATTCTGCAGCTGTGAGCATAGCCGCAAAACGTGCACGTTGCGGTTTCGGTAGCTGTGTCAAACGCTCCGTAAACGTGCTTTTCGAACCTGTTGGTCTCGGTATTGAGGTGGTACACGTCATTGTATTGAGTGTAACCGTCCGCAAACGCAGTGAGTCCGACAGCAAGAGTGCCGAAAACCATGATGACACTAAGCAGAAGTGAAATGAGCTTTTTGTTCATTTTTTTCATCTGTTGTCTTCCTTCTTTCTTTGTGAGCAAGTTGTTTATTCGGAGGCTTTCGCCCCCAAACCCCTCGGGATTCCAAGCCTTCGGGGAAGATTAACGATTTAAGCCTTAACTTAAAATGAGAAAAAATTATTTAAGGTCGCCGCCGACGGAGCCGTCCCACGTGTCAACGGACTTTGCTTTCTTTTCTTCCTCGTCAAACCAGCGGGTGGTGACAGCCTTGGTCTCGGTGTAGAAGCGGAAGCCGTCTTTGCCCAGGCAGTGAAGGTCGCCGAAGAAAGAATTCTTGTGGCCGGTGAAGGGGAATACGCCCACGGGCACGGGAATGCCGACGTTAACGCCGACCATGCCGCCGTCCGTTCTCTTGGCGAATTCTCTCGCGTAATAGCCGCTCTGAGTGAATATGACGGAGCCGTTTGCGAAGGGATTGGCGTTCATAACGGCAAGGCCCTCTTCAAAGTCTTTAACTCTCTTTATGCAAAGCACGGGGCCGAAAATCTCTCTCGTGCCGACTGTCATTTCGGTGGTGACGTTATCGAGAATGGTGGGCCCGATGTAGAAGCCGCCCTCATAGCCGGGCACAACGGCGTCTCTGCCGTCGAGCACGAGGGTCGCGCCCTCTTCGATGCCCTTGTTTATCCAATTAAGCACGCTCTGCTTATGCTCCGCGGAAACGACGGGGCCGAGCTGGCTGTCTTTCTCATAAGCGGGGCCGATTTTAAGCTCGCTCGCGAATTTCACGAGGTAGCTGACAAGCTCGTCCGCAATGCTCTCTTGAGCGACGATAACGGGCAGAGCCATGCATCTTTCACCCGCGCAGCCGAACGAAGAGTTGATGATGCCTCTCGCGCTTCTCTCGAGCGCCGCGTCTTCGAGCACGAGGCCGTGGTTTTTAGCCTCGCAAAGGCACTGAACTCTCTTGCCGTTTTCGGCGGCTCTTGAGTAAATGTGAAGGCCGACTGAGGTGGAGCCGACGAAGGTGACGCCTCTTACGTCGGGATGCTCAAGCAGAAGGTCCGCTTCCGCTCTCGAGCAGGTGACGATATTAACAACGCCGTCGGGAAGCCCGGCTTCCTGCCAGAGCTCCGCAATGCGCATGCAGGTCATGGGGGTCATGGAGGCTGCTTTGATGACGATGGTGTTGCCGCACGCAATGCACATCGGAGTCATCCAGCCCATGGGAATCATGCCGGGGAAATTGAAGGGAGCTATGCCGGCAAAAACACCGACGGGCTCTCTGTAAAGAGTGGTGTCATAGCCGGAGGAAGTGTCGCGGATGCTCTCGCCCATGAGAAGCGAGGGAGCGGAAAGAGCAAGCTCAACGGGCTCTTTGACCTTGAGAATGTCGCCCTTCGCCTCGCCCCAGACTTTGCCTTCCTCTCTGGCGCAAAGCTCGGTGAGCTCGTCCATATGAGCCACAAGCAAATCTCTGAAATCGTAAATTATCTGCACTCTCTTCATAACGGGAGTGTTGCTCCATTCGGGGAACGCCTTTTTGGCGCACGCAACCGCATAGTCAACCTCTTCCTTGGTGCAGCAGGGAGTTTGAGCGATAACTTCGCCGGTGGAGGGATTGCAGACGTCCATATACTTTTCGGTTTTGGACTCTATCCACTGACCGCCTGCGAAATACTTAAGTTTTTTAACGGACATTTTTACCACGACCTAACTGAATTTTATGCTTTATTGAGGCGAAAACATAAATTTCGCCGAAAATTTTATATAATTATAAAACATAAATTGTGATTTGTCAACAATTTATGTGTTTTGGTGAAAAAGCTCAATACTCCCTTCGCATTTCCACTACTCTACCGAAAAAGGAAAGTCCGGATTTTGCCGCCTGGTCGGCGGTGTAGAAAATCGAGTTGTAATCGGGATTTTCCGCCATGAGAAGAATGCCGTTTTTGAGTATCTTGAGCCTTTTGAGAGTTGCGTTTTCGCCGTTTTCCATGGCTATCACTATGTCGTTGTCTTCAACGTCGCTCTGCACTCTTACTATCAGCATATCGCCCGGCTGAAAAACGGGATACATGCTCTCGCCCTTAACGGTCAGGCCGCAATAATCCCCTCTTCTCGCGAGCGCAGGAGAGATAGCGACAAATTCGCAGATATCCTCGTCTTCAATAAAGGTCATCTGACCTGCCTGCACGTAGCCCTTAACGGGCACCATAACGGGGTCGTCGGGAGTGTCAAGCCCGAGTATTGCGCCTATTGAGCAGTGAAAAATCTGGCTCAGAGCGATAAGGGTATCGGTGTCGGGATTCGTTCTCCCCTTTTCCCACTGGCTTATGGCGGTTTGATGCACGCCGCAAAGCTCCGCAAGCTCAACCTGCGAGAGATGCGCCTTTTTCCTCAATTCTCTGATATTAGTCATGGCGATACTCCGTTTTTCAATGTGGTTTTGTTTCTCAATGCGCAATTTATTTTGCCGATGCGGCTCGCAGGGCAAAAATTCGCATAATCTATCATCGTACATTATGAGCGATTCTATTGAAAAAGTCAAGAGTTTTTGTGAAAAAAATAATTTTCCTATTGACAAACGTAAAATTCAAGCCTAAAATTATTAGTAGCGCTCGTAATAATTCGCAAATATCGAGGTGATTTAATGATATTTACTATTAACGGAAAGCAAACGGATATCTCTCTTCCGTCCGAAAAAGAGATAAGAGCGGCGGTCAAAATATGCTGCGGCAGGTGCTGCAAAGCCTGCGAAACTCCGGTTGAATACGCCTGGAAAAAGCGGCAGACCGACCTTGCGAAGCTGCTCGACATGGCCATAGAAACGGAGCTTACGGATAAGGAAAGAGAGTATATTAAGGAGGTGTATTTTAACGAAAAATCCTATTCGAAGGTAGCCGAGGAAAAGGGAGTATCCGCAAGCGCGGTGAGCGCCGCCGCGGCGAGGGCGAAAGCCAAGCTGAAAAGGGCGCTCGAATACGTGGTGGTTTATCAAAACGAGCTTGAGGGCGCGCAGGACGTCGAGCCGTTTCTGAATATCGCCGCGGCAATTAACGCAGAGGGCAAAAATCGAATGCGGAAAGGCAAAACGAACGAAAGGAGCATAACGCAGTGAATAACGAAAAATCAAAAGACTTAAGTGAGCTTGCGGAGGAATACAGGAGCGCCGCCGAAATAGTTTCGGGCAGAATCGAATCAAGGCGCCGCGTGCTCAAAACCGTTGCTTACGGCACAAAGGAAGCAGGCATATTGAGGGACGAGATAAACGTGCTTTACAGGGAGAGAGCGGACGCTCTCGCAACAGCCGACGCGCTCAGCGGCTACTACAGGGAGAAAAGCCATGTATCAATATTTTGAAGGCAGTTTTCCCGAAGGCAGAGAGCTCTCGTTTGAAGGGGCGGAGGCGTATATGGGCGAAAACGCCGCCTGCGCGCTGAGAATACCGCTCGAGGGCAGCGGAATGGAGGGCGCCGACCGTTATTTCTTAAGCCTTGAGCCCTACCCCGGCGGGGCGATGATATCAAACGAAATAAAGGATGAAAATTCGGAGCCGGCATACGTTGAGAACGGAGTGATAGTGTGTCCGCTCACGTCGGCTCTCACGTCGACCGGGTCGCTCAGAATTCAGCTCAGCGCCGTTTTCGGCGAAAAAACGATGAAATCGGGCGTCGGAAAAATAGAATTCGGCGAGTCGATTTGCGGCGGCGGCAAGCCGTTTAAAACGGCGGAGGACGATATTTTCGCCCGCCTTGACTCGCTTTCGCAGAGAGTGAGCGCTCTCGAAAACAGCGAAAGCGAAAATCCCGATTTTGATTTCACGGCTGCGGCGGTCTGCGCCGTTCTCACTTTTGAAAGCGGCGAAGAAACGCCCGTTTATTTTGAGGAGGACGATGCCGCTGCTTCGGCAAAGCTGAATGAAATTCTCGCCTTGCCCGATTTCGGCGAGGCAAAAAAATACACCGTCGCGTCGGGCTCAGCGCTTTACGTGATAACGATAAACGGCGGAGCGCCCGCGATAAACGCATACAGAGGGAGAGAAATGCTTGAATATTTAAAAACGGAGGTCATGAATTGAGCAGAGAAATAGTTATATCCGTCGGCCACGGCAAAAACGCGAGCGGGAATTACGACCCCGGCGCCGTGAGCAGGGATAAAAAATATCACGAATTCCGCATTGCGAGAGAAATCGCCAAAAGCGCGGCGGATTATTTGCAATGCGATTTGATAAATTACGACGGCACAAGGGATCTGAGCCGCAGAATAAAGGACGTGAACGCCGGCAACTACGGCTTCGCAGCGGAAATTCATCTTAACGCGGGCGGCGGCACGGGCACGGAGGCGTATTATTACCACGGCTCGCCCACGGGCAAAAAAGCGTGCGACGAAATGTGCAAAAACGTGAGCGCCGCTTTGAACGTGAAAAACAGAGGAGCGAAGGTGAAGCTCAACTCGCGAGGCACCGATTATTTCGGCTTCATCAGGCAGACCGTGCCTTGCGCCGTGCTCGAGGAGGCGGTGTTCATCGACTGCGACTCCGACCTTGAAAAGGTGAAAACCGAGGCGGGCGTCAAAACCTGCGGCGAAGCGATAGCGAAGGGAATTGAAAAAGCCGTGGCGGAAAATTCGGTTTACAAAGTGACGGCTCAGAGCGTTGCGGCAAGAAGCGGAGCGGGCGAAAACTTTCCGGTGAGAAAAAATCTCAAAAAAGGCGAAAAATTCACGGTCAGCATCACCGCCAAAAGAGGCGTGTGGGGCAGGCTCGCGGACTCCTCCGGCTGGGTAAATCTCACGAAGGGAACCGAGAAGGTGAAAAAATGAACTACGAAGCGCTTTTGTCGTTCCTCGGCTCCGCTCTCGGGTGCGTGGGAGGAATACTCGCAAGCCAAAAGCTCACGGATTTCAGGCTTCGGCAGCTTGAAGAAAAGGTGAGCAAACACAACAATCTCGTTGAAAGAATGACTGTCAGCGAGCTTAAAATATCAATGATGGAGGAAAAGCTTGATGAAATGGAAAGCGATTAAATCGCTCGGAGAGGTAAGCCCCGGGGCGTGGGCTAGGCTCGCCTGCCTTGCGGCTGCGCTCATAAACGCCGCGCTGTCTATGCTCGGCAAAAGCCCGGTAACGCTGCCCGGCAACGCGGACGAAATAATAAGCATAGTCTTCGCCGTTGCCGCTTCTCTCGCCGCTTACTGGAAAAACAATTCGTTCACGAGAGCGGCTCAGGCAGCGGACGAGGTGCTCGAGCAGCTCAGAAAAGAAGGATATTGATTTTTTTGCGTTTCGCCGCAACAAAAGCGGAGCGGAAACACACTGATAGGTGTAAAATCTTTCAGGGAGGACGCGCGCCATGACAGCTCTCATCTGCTCCGTAACGGCAATACTCGTCGGCATTTTCGTTTACACCGAGCTTCCCGGCTGAAAAAGCAGCTAATCGGGAATATAAGAAAAATTAAAAATAACTCTTTACAAAGCCTCTCTTTTGTGTTATAATGCCGCTTGCAATTATGCCTATGCCCGGTACGGGGAGTAAGCCTTCAAAAGGAATTCACCTGCCCCGCGCTGAGAATAAGGCAAATATTTCAATGAGGTGAAAACAAATGACACAGGAAGAAAAACAGGCAATCATCAAAGAGTACGCAACCCACGAGGGCGACACCGGTTCACCCGAGGTTCAGATCGCTGTTCTCACCAAGAGAATCAACGACCTTAACGAGCATCTTAAAGCAAACCCCAAAGACAATCACAGCCACAGAGGTCTGCTCAAGATGGTCGGTCACAGAAGAAACCTCCTTGCCTACCTTCAGAAGGTAGATATTGAGCGCTACCGTTCAATAGTTGCAAGACTTGGTCTGCGTAAATAATTTCAAAGCGAAGCAGGCAGAAAGTCGTTTTTCTGCCTGCTTTATCGTTTTTTTTGAAAGGTAAATTATCGGGAGCCGGAGACGGCTTTTCAGCAGGGAATCGAGAGCAGGGCTGAGCCTGCTTTGGATTTTTTGCTGAAAACCGCGTCGCGCCCGATGAAATATAACGAAAGAAAAGGTGTTTCAACAATGGTATTCAGCGAATTTCCGTCATTCAAAAAGTACGAAACAGAAATTGCCGGCAGACCCTTCGTGGTTGAGGTCGGCAAAATGGCTCAGCTTGCGGGCGGCAGCTGCCTCGTTCGCTACGGCGAAACCAATGTGCTCTGCACCGCCACTATGGCTGACAAACCCCGTGAGGGCGTGGATTTCTTCCCCCTCTCGGTCGATTACGAAGAAAAACTCTATTCCGTGGGCAGAATCCCCGGCTCATTCCAGCGCCGCGAAGGCAGAGCGAGCGAAAAAGCCACTCTCGCCTCCAGAGTTATCGACAGACCCATTCGTCCCCTCTTCCCCAAGGATATGAGAAACGACGTGGGCGTTGTTGCGACCGTTATGTCGGTTGACCCCGACTGCGAGCCCGGCATCACCGCCATGCTCGGCGTTTCAATAGCGATCTCCATTTCCGAGATACCCTGGGACGGCCCCATTTCAGGCGTTGTGGTAGGCCTTGTTGACGGCAAATACGTCATCAACCCCACCCTTGAACAGAGAGCGAAGAGCGACATGTACGTTACAGTAGCCTCCACCTCCGACCTCGTTGCAATGATAGAAGCAGGCGCAAACGAGGTGAGCAACGACGACATGTATGAAGGCATCATGTTCGCTCACAAAGAAAATCAGAGAATAGTTGAATTCATCAACAAGATCAAAGAAGAATGCGGCAAAGAGAAGATAGACTTCCCCTCAAATGACCCCGACCCCGAAATGTATGAGGCTATCAAAGACTTTGCGATAGAGGATATCCGCCTCGCTCTTGACACCGACGACAAGCGCGTTCGCGACGAGAGGCTCAAGCCCGTTTACGAAAAGGTGCATGAGAAGTTTGACGAGGAATATCCCGAAATGGAAACAAAAATCGACGAGTGCCTTTACAAGGTGCAGAAATTCGTCGTTCGCCGCTGGCTGCTTGACGACAACAAGCGCGTTGACGGCAGAGGCATCAACGAGATAAGACCTCTTAACGCTCAGATAGATTTGCTTGACAGAGTTCACGGCTCCGGCATGTTCACCAGAGGCCAGACTCAGGTGCTCTCCGTCACCACCCTCGGCCCGATGAGCGACGCTCAGATGCTTGACGGCCTTGACGAAGAGGACAGCAAGCGTTACATTCATCACTACAATTTCCCCTCCTACTCCGTCGGCGAAACGAAGCCTTCGAGAGGCCCCGGCAGGCGTGAGATAGGCCACGGCGCTCTCGCCGAGAGATCGCTTATCCCCGTGCTTCCGAGCGTTGAGGAATTCCCCTACACCATCAGAGTTGTGTCTGAAGTGCTTTCGTCAAACGGCTCCACCTCACAGGGCTCCGTTTGCGGCTCCACCCTTTCGCTCATGGCGGCGGGCGTGCCCATTAAAGCTCCCGTTGCGGGCATTTCCTGCGGCCTTATCACCGAGGGCGACCGCTTCATGACTATGGTTGACATCCAGGGCCTTGAAGATTTCTTCGGCGATATGGACTTTAAAGTTGCCGGCACGAAGAAGGGCATCACTTCAATTCAGATGGACCTTAAAATCCACGGCCTTACCCCCGCTATCATAAGAGAAGCGCTTGACAAGACTTACACGGCCCGCTGCTACATCCTCGACGAGGTTATGGCTCCCGTTATCGCAGAGCCTCGCGCGGAGCTTTCAAAGTGGGCGCCCAAGATGGTCACCACCAAGATAGACCCCGAGAAGATCGGCGACGTTATCGGCAAGCAGGGTAAGGTAATTCAGAAGATTCAGGCAGAATGCGACTGTAAGATAGACATTGAAGAGGACGGCAGCGTATTCATTTCGTCCACCGACCTCGAGCAGGCAAACAGAGCGAAGTTCATCGTTGAAACTATCGCCAACGACCCCGAAGAGGGCGCAATTTACAAGGGCGTTGTCACCCGTCTTATGAGCTTCGGCGCATTCGTTGAAATCGCTCCCGGCAAAGAAGGCATGGTTCACATCAGCCAGCTTGACGTTAAGAGGACCGAGAGAGTGGAAGACGTTGTTAACGTGGGCGATGAGATTATAGTTAAGGTGCTTCCCAAGGATGACCAGGGCAGACTCAACTTCTCACGCCGCGACGCTCTCATCGAAGTAGAGGGCCTTGTGCCCGAAAATACCCCTGCTCCCCGCAAGGAATTCAGAGGAAGCAAGGGCAACAGAAGACCCGGCAGGGGCAATAACTGATAATTATGTTCAGAGTTATCATCAAACCGGCAGTTTCGTTAATAATGAGCCTGAGCACGTTTTTCGCGAGCGTGCTCGGAGCCGTTACGGGCAATCCCTCCACAAAAGGGACTCCGATCGACATGAGCAAATTCACCCTCGTATGGAGCGATGAGTTTGAAGGCGACGAGCTCGATACCGACAAATGGGGCTTTTCCTGGTGGATAACTCAGCGCAAGGGCGGATATTGGCACCAGGACATGGTGAAGGTTGAAGACGGCAATCTCGTGATTTCGGCGGAATATAAAGACGAGCCGCTCGAAAATTATTATTATGATTACACTTCGACCCACGGCATCCCCGACTATGCTCCCGGCTGGTACACCGGCAAGGTGGTTTCGCGCGGCAAGTTTGAGCAGGCTTACGGCTATTTTGAAGTAAGATGCAAGCTGCCCAAGGCGACCGGGCTCTGGAGCGCCTTCTGGCTCATGAATGACGACGGCGTTTACAACGTTGACGGCTCCGGCAAAGACGGCACCGAGGTGGACGTTTTTGAATCCTTCAACTATAAGGATTACGGCTGGGGCGGCGACTTCGTAACGACCGGCATTCATTTCGACGGCTACGGCGAGGAAGAGCAGAGCGCGAGCATAGGCAAGCAATACCTCGAAAACGACCCCTACAACGAATACAACACCTACGGCGTAGAGTGGAGCGACGAGGAATACATATTCTACATTAACGGCAAAGAAACGGGCAGGCTCGGCAAAGGCGACGTTTCCGAAAACCCCGAATACCTGCTGCTCTCGGTCGAATTTGCGGGCTCAAACGGAGTGCAAAGCTCCGACCGCCACGGCACGGGCAAAATCAGCAAAACGCCCGCCGAAAACTGGCCGGCACAGTTCATTGTAGACTACGTTAGAGTGTACCAATATAACGACAAAATTTAAATTGGGACTTCCGTATTAAGCGAAGAACAAAGCAAAAAAGAATACAGATAAGAATAGCGTGGTGCAAACAATCAGTTTGTGCCACGCTTTTTTAATCTCTGAAATATTTTAACTCAATGAAATATATTTTTTCGCTTTTCGGCGTTTTTCCGCTCTTGCCGTATCGGCGATACTGTCTGCGAGCGGAGAAAACGTCGTCTTCATCTTAATACGAAAGCCCTTATGGGTGCTGACTGTTTTATAAGGATTGCTATCGCAAAATATTTATTTCGCCTGTTCTTCGGGTTTGGCCTCCGCCTTCGCTTTCTTCTCTTTTGTGAACAAATCAAATTTGCTGAAAAGCATGAGCGCGGCAAAGAGCAAAACGGCTCCGACGGCGAGCGAAATCCATGGCGAAAGGGTAAAGCCCGCAATGAGATAGCCAATGCCGCACACAACGGCAACGAGCGTTGCGTAAGGCAGCTGGGTTTCAACGTGGTTAATGTGCTTGCAGTCCGCGCCCGTTGACGAGAGAATGGTGGTGTCCGAAATCGGCGAGCAATGGTCGCCGTAAACGGAGCCTGCGAGCGTAGCTCCGAGAGCCGGCACAAGATAAGCGCCTGCGCCGTCGGCGGAGCAAATCATCGTAACGATGGGTATGAGCATGCCGAAGGTGCCCCACGACGTGCCCATTGAAAAGCTCATCAGAGCGGCAATAACGAATATGAGCGCGGGCAAAAGCTGAAGCGGCAGGTTTGAGGAGCTGACGAAACCGGAAATGAAAACTCCCGTGCCGATAAGCTCGCGGCACACTCCGCCGAGGCTCCAAGAAAGAATGAGTATCAGCATCGGCGGCACGATACTGCCTATGCCCGATACGACCGAGTCGATAAATTCCTTTGCGGTCATGATTTTGCGGGGAATATAAAGTATAAATGCGGTCAGCATGCCCGCGAAAGCTCCGAGAGTAAGCCCTGCGGTGGGATTGTATCCTATGGCCTCGGAAAAGCTCACTCCGCCAAAAAATCCGCCTACGTAAGCCATGCCGAGCACGGCGCACACAACGAGCACCAGAATCGGCAGCACAAGGTCGATAACCCTGCCCTTTGAGTTCGCTTCTTCGCCGCTTTCGCTCTCGTCGGCGCTCGCCTCAAGAGCGGCGCGCTCCGCTTTTTTCATCGGGCCGAAATCCCTGCCCGTAAACGAAATGAGAAACACCGTGAGAATCGTGAGCAGGGCGTAAAAGTTAAAGGGTATCGTTGAGAGAAAAGCGTTAAATCCGCCCTCTTCGCTCACCTCGCTCGCAACGGCGACCGCCCAGCTCGAAACGGGAGCGATTATGCAAACGGGCGCCGCGGTGGCGTCAATTATGTAAGCGAGCTTCTCGCGCGAAATATGCAGCCTGTCGGTAATCGGGCGCATAACTGTGCCTACGGTCAGGCTGTTAAATCCGTCGTCAATAAAAATGAGAACGCCCAGAGCGGAGGTCGCAAAAAGCGCGGAACGCCTTGTCTTGAGCCTTTTGCCCGCCCATCTGCCGTAAGCGGCGCTGCCTCCGGATTTTGACACGAGCACCACCACTCCCCATAGCAGAGCGAGAAAAATTATCATGTAGGCGTTGTCGGCTATTTTGGAAAACATCATGTCAAACATTTTCGACACGGCAAAAAGCAGCCCTCCGCCGCTCGAAAAAGAATAAATGAGCATCCCCGAAAACAAGCCGATCAAAAGCGAAGAATAAACTTCCTTCGTTATCAGCGCGAGAACTATCGCGATTACGGGCGGCAAAATCGAAATAACGCCCGTTTCTATCATCGTAAATTCCGTAATACTCTCCTCCTCCGAATAATGTATTATGATTGTGCGATTTATAAAATCTGACTTCCTTGCGAATTATATCATAATAATCGAATAAAATGCAATAACGTAAGCTTGTTTTCACGGATTATAAAATAATTTAAGCCGCTGCGGGTGCGGCGGCTTAAATCTTTACATATTCTTTTTATATTCCAGCAGCTGAGATTCGTTTACGTATGCCGAGAGGGCGCCGACCTTCGTCACAGCCTTGCCGCCGGTTACGTTGCCGAATTGAATGCAGTCACGCAGAGGATAATCATAATATAGCCCGTAGCAAAAGCCTGCGAGGAAGGCGTCGCCCGCTCCGGTTGAGTCAACGTGCTTAAATTCATCCACCGACGGGCAAAAGAACAGCCCGCTTTCGTCGATGCCGAAGCAGCCGTCTTTATCCGCCTTGACCACCACGTTTTTAAAGTGCTTTTTGAGAGCGAGAGCGGCGTCACGCGGGTCGGAGCAGCCCGTCAGCTTTTCGGCTTCCTTGCGGTTCGGAGTGTAATAATCCGCAATGGACAGCTCGTCGGCGTAGGTTTCAAAGCTGAGGTCGTCGTCCCAGCCCATATCGAGCACCATGATTGTGCCCTCCGACTTGAGCTTTTTATAAACCTCGGTAAATCCGCCGGGCGACATAAGGCAGATTTTCGCCCCGGTCGCAAGCTTGTAAAACGCTTCAAGCGCATTGTCGTCCGGAGCGAGATCGCCCTTGCCGTAAGAAACGAAGCTGCGGTCGTCCGGCAGAATGATTGCGCTCGTGATGTTCACGGGAATTTTGTCGCCCGTGTAGAGATTGAGCGGCGAAACGCCGTTTTTTTCAAATTCCGCGCGGGCAAAGGACGAAAACATATCGTCGCCGAGCTCCGTAGCTATTTTGGCGGGTATTCCGAGCCTGCCGATATTTATGAGAGTGGCGGCAAGCCCTCCGCCGAGCTGAAGCGAAAAGCTGTCGGTATAAACTTCTTCCCCGGGCGCGGGGATTTTGGGCATTTTTTCATAAAGCAGGTCCACATTAGCGGCCGCAACGCCTGCTATAAAGCTCATTTCCACCCCTCCGTATACGCTTCGTTATGCTTGAGATAAGCGTCAACAAGCGCCGTCGCAAGGCTGTAGCTCGCAACGAGCGGATGCATCGTGAGCGCCTCTATCGCCTTCGTTCTCGACTTTGTGCGAATTGCCTCGCTGCCGAGCCTCTCGTAAATTTTGACCCTGCGGATAAGCTCAAGATTTTGCTCGTCGACCGCTCCGAATTTGTGCGGATAAGCCTCGCCGTTCACGATGTCGCAGGTGATTTCCACAACGTCGGTGTCGAGCAGGCCGTCTATTGCGCCGTTGTTGGGCACGCAGAGTATCATTGAATCCGCCTTGCCGCCCTGCGCGATTTGAATGAATTTGAGCGCTACTCCGGCATAGCCGCCGTCGTCCTTTTCAAACGGGTCAAAATGCCATTTCGTTTGCCTTTTCACGCCGGACTCCGCCGCCATATAGTTGTTTTCACGCTCGCCGTACCAATGCTCAAAAATCGCGAGAGCCTTGTCAAAATCGCTTTTAACGTCAACCTGCTCAAGCTCCGCGGTCATTTTTTTATTGATTTCGGCGATCTGTTCGCCGCGCGTCTGCGGAGCGTTCAGAATGTTTGCGACCGCCTTTTCGCGGTAGTAAAAATAGTAAAGATATTCGTTGAGAATTGCGTTTCGCTCGCGCAGAAGGGATTTTTCAAAATATCTGAGGTCCGTTTCGGTATAGGCGCGGTCGTTTTCGATTATTTCATGAAGCACGTCTCTGCCGTTTATCGTGACGGATTTAAAATATGACAGGTGATTGAGCCCGTAAAGCTCGCCTCGGGCGCTGCCTTCGGCGGCGCCGTAAAGCTTTTCAAAGGTGCGCAGCATTCCGCTCGGCGCGTCGCATATTCCGTAAGTGAAATCATAGCCCATATCGCGAAGAGTCTGCGAAACGATGCCGGCGGGATTTGTGAAATTAAACACCTTGCAGCCGGGCTTTGCGTATTGCTTAATAAGCTCGCAGTAGCCCGCGAGAGCGTCAACGCTGCGCATCGCGAAAGAAAATCCCGCGGCGCCGGTGGTTTCCTGCCCGAGCACGCCCATGCCGAGAGCGATTCTCTCGTCGCGCACTCGCATTTCGTCCTCCCCTACGCGTATGGTCGTGATAACGTAGTCCGCATCCTTAACGGCCTCTATCGGGTCGGTTGTGAGAGTGAAGTTAATGCCGCTGTCTATTCTTCCGGCAACCTCGCGCGCCATTTCGCCGTAAATTGCCAGCTTTTTCTCGTTGTTATCCATAAAAACGAGGTCGGTGATGCCGAGCTCGCCCGATTTTTGCGCAATGCTTTTTGCCAAAAACATCGAGCGCACTCCTCCGCCGCCTATAACGGATAGTTTCATGTTCCTCTCCTCCTGCAAATCTTAAAATCGGCTGCGCCGCCGACCGTTAAAATTATATCACACCGCTTTTTCGGTTGTAAATATTTTTCTTTAAAACAAGGGCAAAACGGCGATATAAACGGCATAGGCCTTTGCCGAATAAAAAGCTCAAATCAATCGCAGATTTCTCAAAATCAAGCCGGGTGAATATTTATTGATATTTTCATATTCATATGATATACTGTTTTAGGCCGAACAAGCAAAAGAGGTTCGGCACACTTAACAGCATTACCGAGCTTGCGCGCGGCAAGCGGAGCCATGCGCTTTTTTGCGATCGGCTTCGTATGCGCAGCTTTTAATATTGGAGGTTGGACTTATGAGGAATACAAAGAAAGCAATTTCAATTTTGCTTTGCTTTATTCTGATGATTGGCTCTGTTGCTGTCGGTTTCGGCGGATTCGGCGAGCTGCTTGACGCAATAAGCGTGAAAGCAGGCGCGGAAGATGCCGTCAGCGGCGAATGCGGCGACAATCTTACATGGAGTTACGATACAAGCACAAAAGCGCTGACCATCAGCGGAACGGGCGCAATCAACGACTATGCCCGCGTTATGGTTAACGGCAATTATATCACCAACGCGCCGTGGCAGCCCTATTGCGACTCGATGCAGACCGTTGTGATTCAAAACGGAGTTACAAACCTCGGCAGAAATGCGTTTTACGGCTGCACCGGGCTCACGAGTGTCAGCATTCCCGGCAGTGTTTCCGAGCTGGGGCAGGAAACGTTTCGCGACTGCTCTTCCCTTACGAGCGTTACAATTCCCATCGACGTTACAAGAATAGGCGATTGGCTGTTTGCCGGCTGCTCAAGCCTTACGAACATTGTGATTCCCGCCGGCGTCACAAGCATTGAGCCTCATTCATTTGCCGATTGCACCGCGGTGACCGGCATAACGGTCGCAAGCGGAAACACCGTTTATCACAGTGCAGGCAACTGCATAATCGAAACTACTTCCAAAAAATTGATTAAAGGCTGTGTGACAAGCGTAATTCCCTCCGACGGCAGCGTTACGAGCATAGGCGAGAGCGCTTTTGAAAACACCGCAGGGCTCACAAGCATTGCTATTCCCGCCGGCATCACGAGCATCGGCAATTTTGCGTTCATCTGCTGCACAGACCTCACGAGCGTCACCATTCCCGACACTGTCACGAGCATCGGCACAAGAGCGTTCGCCGATTGCACGGCGCTTACGAGCATCACGGTTGCAAGCGGAAATCCCGTTTATCACAGCGAAGGCAACTGCATAATCGAAACCGCATCCAAAAAACTGATTGCAGGCTGCAAATCAAGTGCAATTCCCGATGACGGCAGCGTGACAAGCATCGGCGAATATGCGTTCTGCGGCTGCTCGGGGCTTACAAGCATCGAAATTCCGGACGGTGTCACGAGCATCGGCAGTTTTGCGTTTGAATACTGCACAGGACTTACGAGCGTTACGATTACCGACAGCATAGAAAGCATCGGCATTAATGCATTTGAATACTGCACGGCGCTTACGAGCCTTACAATTCCCGACGGCATCACAAGAATTGATTCTCTTGCATTTCCTTACTGCACCGGGCTCGGGATACTCACAATTCCAAACAGCGTAACAAGCATCGCCATCGGCGCTTTTTGCATGCCGCTTGAGTTAACCGATGAAGAGAATATCGCTCGGCTGCAAACCATATATGAAGCGGCAACAGCAGCGGGAAAAACGTTTTATGATTACGTGCCGTTAGAGGTTTACAGACAAGTCATCGATCACCCAAACGGCAGCTTAACGGACGTTTATTTCGACGGCACTGAAGAAGAATGGAACGCCGTTTCAATCGAGGATTACAACGCCGCTCTGGCTAACGCAACAATTCATTTCCGCAATCCCGTTTACACTCTTACCTACGACGCTAACGGCGGCGAAGGAGTTCCCGATACTCAGACAGGCAACGGCGCGATAACTCTTTCAGCCGACGAGCCCACGCGCGACGAGTATATCTTCATGGGCTGGGCAACAAGCGAAACCGCAACCGAGGCTGAATATCAGCCGGGAGCGAGCTATACTTTAAGCGCAGATACCACTCTCTATGCCGTATGGCAGATGATTCAATACACTCTTGATTATGACGCTAACGGCGGAAGCGGAGCTCCCGATACTCAGACGGGCAACGGCGCGATAACTCTTTCAGCCGACGAGCCCACGCGCAGCGAGTATATCTTCATGGGCTGGGCGACAAGCGCAACCGCAACCGAGGCTGAATATCAGGCCGGTGCAAGCTATACTTTAAGCGCAGACACCACTCTCTACGCCGTTTGGGAGAAAATCGTAATACCGACCGTGTCGATAAAGAATTACACGCCGTTCAAATCCGTGAACTACAAAGCCACCTCCACCTACAAGGCGATCACAACCGATGCGCCGGCAGATTCAAGCGTGCACTGGTTTATTAACGGCGAAGACGTTTATACCGGCGAAAAATACACGGTAAACAAAGCTGAAAATGATTACACCGTGCAGGCAAAGCTTATCGGCGCGGACGACAGTGTTCTTGCCGAAAGCGAAACCGAATCGGTCGAGGTCAAAAACAGCTTCTGTGACCGCTTAACATGGTTCTTCACCGTATTCTTTACAGAATTCCTCTCAAAATTTATTGAAGCACTATTTTCCATTTGCTGAGAAATGCAGCGCAATATAACTCGCCGAAGGCGAATATAACTGAAAAAAGCACTTGCAAATGCAAGCGCTTTTTTCTTTATATTGCTCTAATTTGCAGCTTTAATAGGTTTAGTATTATACAGCGCTGCGTTTTCTGCGCCGAACGGCATACGTTAAACCGCACAAAATCAGGAATGCGCCGCACAAAATGAACACGTATGCGCCGATGCCGCCGGTGACCGGCAGCTCATAGCCGCTGTAATTCGGGATAACGCGTTCAAGTGTCAGGGACTGCCCTGCAAGATCCGCGCTGCCGATATACAATGCGTCGGTCAAAAGGTGATAACCTGCCGGCGCCTGCAGTTCAAGCATAAGATAGTTTTCTTCCTGCAGGCCCTCAATTTGGGCTCGACCGTTTTCATCTGTGATGAGCAGCTGCATCAAATACCAGCGGCTGCCGGTGCTGTCGGTATACTCCGCCTCGGCATTAGGCTGACTGCGTAGAATTTCTCTCAGCTGTTCGTCGGTGCACTGATCCGCTGCATTCGGGCTGTAAACCGCAAACACGGCGTCGGAAAGCGTATGCTCATCTTGCGCATCCACCTTCGTCAGGTGCAAATCCCAGCGCGCGCTGCGGTTTTCCGCGGTGAATACCTGTGTTTTTTCACTATCGAAGAGGAATGTCACCGTGCTGCCGGACGCGGCGTACCAGCGCGAAAACGTATAGTTTCGGTCGGTAGGCACTTCACGAACGGAATATTGCATGCCCTGCTGCCATATCCAGTCCCCTTCTTCGGGATAGAGCTTAACCAGCTCACTGCGGCTCTCCCCCTCCGCGACGGTAACGGTATAAATATGATAAGGCGTTTGCGCGTCATTCAAAGATGCAAGCACGTCATCATAGGCGCCTTCAATAGGTGCGCCTTCATAGACGAGGAATGAGAAGGTTTCATCTTCGTCTGCCGCATATGCTGCGCCGAAGCGATTAACCAGCCGTTTCTGCAGATAGGGATAATCCGGCACTCTCACACCGACAAGCAGCGGAGACGCCTCCAGCCAAATGCCGTTCATACTGTAACGATAGGCAAAGCTGTTGTAAGCGTTCAGACCGGGCCCTGCGTCAGCGCCGCAGGAAGCGCGGAAGCTGACGCGCACCGTAGTGCCTGCCGGCATCAGACGGTTTGTCTCATCATTCGCAGCCGCAGTGTCGTCCAGAATTACGCGAATACTGCGGGACTGTTCCGTGCGAACCGTTGACCAGCCGCTGCCGGCGCCGTTCCAGTCATCATCGTCAAAGACGTCTTTGTCATTGAATTCAACCGTATAGGTCGAGGGATCAAGCAGCGTTTCATTGTCGCTGTCATCAATGGTGTAAACCTGCAGGTTGAGATCCTGCGCAAAGTTTACGGTATAATCACTGTAACGCGGAAGATCGGGCTGCAGTGTATAGACATCGTCGGGCCTCGGCAGGTTATCAATCAAAAGAAGATAATCGATTGACTGATGCGCATTGGTGTTTTTCACCTCCAGCCCGTAGGTGAAGGTTTGCTCTTCATCAAGCAGTGTAATCACCGGATTCGGATTCAGCGATGTGGTCCGGTTATCCGGCCGCGCATCTTCCTTCACGGTTTTCTTTGAATTGGTCGCCCAGCCGGAGCGGACGGTCACAAAGCCGTAACTTTCAACGCCGGTGTTGTCGCCGCTGTCATCAATAAGCGGCGTGCCGTGATCGACCAGATACGCCGAGTAGGATGTGTCGGCGGGCCCGAAGAATGCCGTGTTGACATAGGATGTGTTGGTAACGTTGACATTCGATTTTTGCGTTGTGACTTTCAGCTTACCTACGCAGCCCGGGAAATGAATCATAATATTCTCCGGGAAGGTCAGTGACATCTGCTCCTGATTGGTCTGCGGATCAATCTTGAATTCAACGTCCACAGTGCCCTGCAGAACGGTATTGCCGAAATACGGCGTTTCGGTGTAATGCGTGCGGGAGACGCCGTTAAAGTCGGTCTTTACATAAGGCAGATTCAGCGTCACGGGGTCGCCGTTAATCTGCACGGTATGAATTTGGCCTGCAATGTCACGCAAAGTGACGGTTGACTCATCATGCGCCGTAATCGTAAACAGAGCCTGCTCAATGGAGCCGGAGCTGTCATATACGCCGCTGCTTACGGAACGGCCGTCCAAATCATAAATTGTATAGCGCACCTCGCCGCCGAAGCGGTAAGGATACTGCATAACATCGGTGAGAGTGTAGCCGCTTATTGCCGCCGTGCCCTCGTTATAGGTTTCAACACTCCAATTCAGCTCCGCCATCGGGTCGACAGAGTCCTCCTCGGAAATAACCGGATAGGTGGTGCCGCCGTAGGTGAAGGATTCAAGGCGCTTGTTAACGCCGGGCAGAATTTCGCCGCGGCGCACCGTAACCTCGGAATTAAGCTGCTCAACGCCGATTCCCGGATGGCTTATGAAGCAGTTGCCGTCGTTGCGGTCAACGCCGGCAAGCTCTCTGCCGCCGATCTCCGCATCCTCATACACCGACAGTCCGGTATTCTGAGGATCCAGGTATTCCATTGAAATTCGGTTTAGAGCCGCATCGTCGGTGTTGGCGGCTTGCGTGTCAATCGCAACGGTATAGCAGAAGACGATTGCCTCACCGCTGCGCAGGTAATAATAACCGTAGTTTTCGTCATAGGCGGCATAATTCTCATTCGTCTTGCTGCCCGTCATACGGAAGGTGAGGTTTTGCCCGTCAACGATTGCTTCCACATTCACCGATTTGTAATGAACCGTGCGGGTGTCGTTTACCTCAACAGGCAGCACTGCGCGGTCATTCGCCACAGACCAGTCGCTGTAGGTCGTTGCGGTGTCTGAATAATCGGCTTTGGAAAAATATCTGTCTGACATGGGGTCCACACGGCGGAAAGTGAAGCCGCGCGGAAGAATATCCTTCAAATCCGTCAGATAGAGCCGCGTTGTGCCGCCGTTATAGAGCACAACGTAATATTCCAGATGGGAATAAGCATTGTCATAGAACTCTCTGGTTTGGGAGAGACCTGCTTTTCTGATAAGGTTTACGCCCTTTTGCAGCACGGCGCTGCCCGAGCCGACAATATCGTGCACGACGTTTTCGGGATACTCGTTCACATAGACAACGTTCTCTACGCTGTTGCCTTCCGTCGCTGTGCTGTAAACGTCCCAGGAGTCCGTATAGGTCAGGGTCACGTAAATATAAGCCTCAGCGGGTTCGGTAAAGCGGACACTGCTTTCCTGCGGCCAGCGGATATAGAATTGCCCTTCCTCGTCATCCTGCCAAAAAGCGGGAATAGGCGAGGCAGTGTCGATATACCAATCGTCCATGCCGGTGAACACAACGTGCTCCGGGTCATCCGTGCGGTAGGAAAGCTCCACGTTGGCTGTTGACCAGTCAAAAATGCCGAAGGTCTGCGGCAGACGGTCAAAGATATCATTACCGCTGAGCGTAATCTTGCCTTCAGCGCCGCTTTGGAGCGTAATCTTGTAAGTGACGACATGATTTCTTTCCGTCAGCGCAAGGTAATCATTCGGCGCGAAGGTTTCCCCGCGGGTGTTGCCGTCGATATTTGCATTTGCGGTGACGATTTGTTTGTCAAAGGTCAGTATGGAGCCGCCGCCGCCAATCTGCGCGTAAAGGCGGTCGTCCGTGTTGTCATTTATCCACGCCGTGTTGCGGAAGGAATATTGCATGTTGCCGTTGGTGCGCACCAGCGCACGGTAGGCAACGGTCTGCGGCGTGGAAGTAGACGCCGGGAAGGTGTCGTAATACCATTTAATCTTGGTCGTATAGCCGTTAACGTCGCCGAGGCCGCTGTAGGTTTTTTGAACCGTAACTGAGTCGGCAATCAGATTTTTGCCGCTGCCGTCTTTGCCGACCGTAACGTGGCGATACTCGCCGTCGCGGTCGAGCACATACCACTGCGAACCGTCGGACCAAGTGTAAATGTCCGGCGTGCCGCCGCTGCCCCAATCAACGTTCTCATTGCCGGCGACAGGCACGAGGATTACCTCGCTGCCGGTGCTGTCATCCACCAGCGGCAGATCCTGCGCCGCAGCGCCGCGGTTGTTCACGCTGATCGTATACTCCAGCTCATCCCCATCCGTAAAGTTAACGGCGGAAGGCGTTGTCAATGTTTCGCCGTTGCGCGCAACGGACTTGCCGATGGTGAAATCGTAGCGCAGTTTGTAGGTACTGCAGGAGGAGCTCGCGGTTTTCTCCGCATTAGCTGCGTCGCGGTAAGCCATTTGCGCGGTATTCATCATGGTCTGCGTCCATTCGTTATCGCAGTCATAATGATGGTGCCAGTCCTCCGTCAGCAGGCCGAAGGAGGTCTTATGCGTAAGATAGATGTTAAGCGGAATTTTCAAGCCGCCGTAAACGATAAACGTATCGTTATCTTGCGTAAAGGTCCAGCAAACGGTGTAAGTATCACCCGCGGTAACGATATAGCCCAGCGCGTCCAAGCCTTCCTTTACGCTTGCATAGACCGGCGCATACGCAGGAATTTCACTGCCGAGGCAAACGTAATAGCCGCTGCCCGCCTTGCGGATGGTGATAGTTTGCGCCTCGGCAATCGGCTCATCCTTGGAGCTGTTTGCGGCGTCGCAGGTAACTTCGGTCGTGCCATCCACGGCAACTGCCGTATACGGTGTGAAATCATAGAGTTGCGCGTTGTTAATGGTGATTGTTAAACGGTCGCCGTAGGTTTCCGCAAACATGCACTCCATATTCGCGGGTTTGATATACATGAACATCATGAGCGGGTCGGAAACTTTCTCCAATCCCGTGGTGCTGCCTGTGTTCAGGTTGCTGACCAGCAGGTTGAAGGTTTCATCCATGCCCATATAAGTGTTGTAGTTGATATTTGAGCCGGAAGCGCGCGTTTTGGTGAATGAGAGGCTCGCCGCCGGAGCGGTGATGACTTTTGACGCAGATGTGCTGCTTTCAATCGGCGCGGAATAATTATAACGGAACGTGCCGTCCAAATCATTGACCAGCGGCATTGTAATCGGGAACTGCAGGTCTGCGATGTCTTCTGTGAGCTCATCCAAATGCAGCTCAAGCATATCGGCGTTCACCGTCAGCGTAGTAACGCTTGTCGGCAGCTCGGTGCGCTCTGTCTTCGGCGTAAGCTCCAAAAGCAGACGCAGGTTTTCGACCTCGTCGTTTGCGCCCGTCACGGGCACGATGCTGCAATTCTGCACCGAAAATACGCTTGGCACGTTAAGGGTAAGCACGGAAACTGAGGTGCCGTCTTCTTTTTGAATATAAAGCATTAAAACACGGTTCGTGCTGCCCACGCTGCTGCGGATTTCATAGTCGCCTCTCGCAATCGCGGACAGAATATCCTCGTTCCAATGAACGCCGTTGGGCAGCGTGAGCATATCGCTCAAATTGACCTGGCGGCAGTAATCCTTGCCGTAGTTGGGGTCGACGGTCGCGCCGTCATTCGGAAGGCTGATGCTCCAGCTGTGCTGCTGCAAACCGGCGATTGTGCCGCCGTTGCCGTCGCCGACCGTTTTTACGCCCGACGAGGAGCTCTTTGACACTTTGCGATCCTGCCGCTCGGTGCGCCACTGCGCGGAGATATAGGGGTCGCCGGGATTCAGCGGTGTCGGGCCGATTGGGTCTGACGGTGAGTCGGGTGTGTCGATCCAAAGGCGCATTTCACCGCCCGACGTATCCGGGGAAGGATAGGTCGTAAGCAGGCTGAAGCTGGTGGTTTCACCGGCCTGCAGTTGGAATTCAAAGCATTTGATATCAGGGTCGTTCGTATCGCGCAGCGTCACTTCGATGTTGGAGCCTTCGATAACGAAGGAGCTGTCCATACCGATATGGTTAACGTTGGAAAAGTCGAAATAGACGCGTGCGGTCACGGCGTGGTTGCTGTCGTTGGTGGCAGCGACCACCGCGTTATAATAAGCGCCCGTTAGGTATTGATAGGTGCCGTCATCCGCGACGGTGTAGCCCGCGCCGTGCAGACTGCTATGCGAAGGCTCGAAAACCGAAAGCCGAATTCCGCCGTTATCAACGGAAAGCTCATCCGCAATCGTGCCGCCAGAATGATGTCGTGGGTGTCAAATAGGGTGGGGGAGAGTGTTCAAAATCACCACAAAAAAAAGGTGCGTTCTGAGGAGTGATTCTGGCTCGAAAATCGCCCTTTTTTGGCCTTTGGGAAGCTGTTTCGACCCGCTGGCGAGGGTTAAGAAAGGTTAAATTTTGCACACCAGTACCCATTCTGCGCAAAATTTTAGCATTTTTTTGGAGTTTTTTTGCCTCGACTCACGCTTCTGTAAGCACGTCCAATTTTCAAAAGTCAACGCCTTTTTAAAATTTGGCGTTGACTTTTTTCAGCCGTCCGCCGCCTTTTTTCGCAAAAATAAGCGCAAACGTCTAT